>DAORHY010000094.1:0-11270 GCA_035438225.1 Bacteroidia bacterium | reverse complement strand
ATCCTCTTCAGACCTCAGTCTGCCTTTTGTGTTCACTGTGAGCTCAGTTGATGAACCGGCGAGTTTTCCTGCAGGAAGTTCCACATTTTCCCGCTTGAGTGCATTTTCAATATCCAGGGGTGTTAAAGCATATCCTGAAAGGCGGGATGGATCCATCCAGATGCGCATCGCATATTTTTTTTCTCCCCAAATCTGAACGGTACTCACACCGGGAATTGTTTGCAGTCTTTCAAGGATGACATTGGATGCATAATCACTTACCTGCAAATGATTCCGCGTATTGCTTTCCACAGTCATGGAGATAATCGCATCGCTGTTTGCATCCGATTTGGTCACCACCGGAGGGGCATCAATATCCTGTGGCAGTTGTCGCAAAGCCTGGGAAACTTTATCCCTGACATCATTCGCCGCAGCCTCGAGATCTTCTTCGAGATTGAATTCAACCGTGATATTGCTGGTCCCCAGATTACTTGCAGAAGAAATTGAACGGATACCGGCTATCCCGTTGATTGCTTTTTCAAGTGGTTCAGTGATCTGGGATTCGATGACTTCTGCATTTGCCCCGGCATAAGAGGTTCTGACAGTAATTACCGGAGGATCAATGGATGGATATTCCCTGACACCAAGAAAATTAAATCCAATCCATCCGAACAATACAATGATGATGGACATCACCATGGCAAAGACCGGACGTTTCAGACTCAGGGAAGATAGACTCATTCTATACCAAAGGATCTCAATATAATCCACCGACACCGATGATCAGGTGACGAAGAATTATTGGTTATTTAATCAATGTTTTCACTGGCATCTCCGGACGCATTTGCATAATTCCAGTTGTAATGACTGTATCGCCAACGTGAATACCGTCAAGAATCTGAACTGTTGTATCATTTCTCAATCCGAGCTTCACCTTCACAGGAAAAGCTTTCCCGCTTCTTACCGTAAATACTTTATGGCCTTTTAATTCCGGGATAACTGACTGTGATGGAATCATCACAGCATTCTCCTGCTTTTCCAAAGGAACAACTATTTTGGCGAAGGCTCCGGGCAACAATGTGCGTCGGGAATTTGAACAAATTGCACGAAGCGTGAGTGAGCGGGTAGCAGGATCGATTTTGGGTTCGTATGCATAAACTTTTCCGGTAAACAAACCCGGTGTCGATTCCACTGTGAAGTGAATCTCTGACTCCTGGCCAAACCGGCTAAAATATTTTTCCGGAATAGAAAATTCCAGCTTCATCGGATCCACTTCCTGGAGAGTGGCAATCCGTGTGTTCGCAGGCAGATAGGAACCTTCACTGACAGTCCTCAATCCGACGACTCCGTTAAAGGGGGCATGAATTTCAGATTTTCCAATCTGTGCTGTTGTAAAATCAATATCGGCTTTGATTTTATTCAGTGTGTTCAGGGCAACATCGTATTCCTGCTGGCTGATCCCTTTGATATCCAGCAGGTCTTTCTGACGGTTTTCATTTTTTTCTGCGAGTTCCTTATCCACCATTAATTTTCGAAGCTGAGCCTGCAAATCCTGATCATCAATTTTTACAAGAAGCTCTCCTTTTTTTACTGTCGATCCTTCCTTAAATCCGAGTTTCACCAACCTGCCGGATAGTTCATTACGCAATTCGACTTCATTATTCGCAAGCAGTGTTCCCGATGCAAAAATCTGATCGTTCAATGACTGATGTGAAACGATTGTAGCGGAAACAGTCAGCGGTGCTGCCGGTTTACCGGCTCCACTGCCAGGTTTCAAAGAAGAATTTTCCGTAGCACATTTATTAAAATAAATGACTATCGAGATCAACACGATTGAAAGAAGAAGAAGTAATCGGCCCGGTTTCATGCAACAAATTTAGGGAAAGAAAGCAACAGCATTTGCTCTTCAATACTGAATCATGCAAACGTATGCAAAAAGCCCCTCATTTTTCCCGGAATGACATGAATTCAATGAAGCTTTTATTAAAAAAAACTGTTGAATTCAGAAGAAATGATTGTTGGAAGAATGGGGAGAGTGATGCGTTTGAGTCATTTGGGTTCATTCCCAGTCGGCAATAAACAAATTGGTATCATGGGTTCCCCCATTGTTCCGGTTACTTGAAAACACCAGTTTTTTTCCATCCCGGGAAAAAACAGGAAATGCATCGAATACAGGGTCGAACGAAATCTGCTCCAGTCCTGTACCGTCAAGATTGCACATCCAGAGGTTGAAGTGATAGCCTTTTGAAACATGATTGCTGGAAAAGATAACTTTCTTTCCATCCGGGCTGAAATACGGAGCCCAGTTCGCACCGCCAAGATGGGTGACTTGCTTCAACCCGCTTCCATCCACATTGCAGGTCATGATTTCCATGTTGGTTGGCATCACTTGTCCCTGAGCCAACAGTGATTTGTAAGTGGCAATTTCATCTTCCGTTTTCGGACGGCTCGCACGAAAAATAAGCTGGTTCCCATCCTGTGAGAAAAAAGCGCCACCATCATAACCAAGTTCATGAGTAACCTGATTCACATTGCTACCGTCAATATTCATGGTGTAGAGATCAATGTCTCCATTCCGTGTGGATGTAAAAACAATTTTATCACCTTTTGGACTGACTGTTGCTTCTGCATCGTATCCGGGAAGGTTGGTGAGTTGATGACGGATGTTTCCTTTCAAATCAGCGACAAAAATATCGAATGACTCGTACAATGCCCATACATACTTGTGATCCGGACGCGGTGCCGGCTTTGGCGGGCAGTCGTTGGAGCTGGTATGCGTGGATGCATACAATACGAGAGAATCTCCCGGAAGAAAATAAGCACAGGTGGTCCTGCCTTTACCGCTGCTTACCATCGCCGGAGAAAAAGTGTCCAGGCCGGAAAAATAAATCTGGTCACAGGGAACATTCCAGGCTGTATTCGTAGTCTGGAAAACAATGTGTTTATTGTCAAAACTAAAGTATGCTTCGGCATTATCACCACCAAAGGTCAATTGGCGGATATTTTTAAAATGTTTTTCTGTTTTAAAATGTACTGTAGTATCAGGTGCCGTTTTGATAACTGCATGCGAATCCTGGGAAACACCGGAGCGATTTAAAAGGAAAATAAAAATGACAACAAATCCGATCCACAATTTTTTCATAATACTGTTTTTTTGCGAAGCTAAAAACACACCCAGTTCCAACTGTCATATTCATGCCACATTTTCCGTCCCGGAAAAAGATTGTATATCCTTGGAATTCAGTAGTTCAGGAAAATGTATGTAACGAAAGTTAACAAGCGTTAATCTTCCTGAAAAACAGTGTATTTCATTAGCTTTGTCCACCTGAATTTTAATACACTACCGACTAGTATCACCCTAAATGATTTAAACAAATCTATCAAAATCAATACATGAAAAGATTGACATTATTAATCACTGGCATTCTGCTAATCTGGGCTTGTTCTTCCAGCAAAAATGATGACAAAGCAACAATGACACAGGATGACTTCCTGTGGCAATGGATTGATTCCACTGTGCAGCCGGGAACTGATTTCTTCAAATATGCCACCGGAACATGGATGAAAAACAATCCCATTCCCGAGAGCGAAAAAAGGTGGGGGATTGCCAACCTTGTCCGGGACGATAACTACACGAAACTGCGTCAGTTGAGTGAAGAGGCTGCAAACGATAAAAATGCAACCAAAGGAAGCAATGCCCAGAAGATCGGAGATTTCTGGGCGACGGGTATGGATTCCGTGACGATCGAAACGCAGGGAATTAAACCGCTCCAGGCCGAACTTGACAAAATCAACGCATTGAAAAATATACAGGATGTGGTAAGCCTGATTGCTGATTACCAGATAAAAATCGGTTCACCCCTTATTTCTCCCTATATCTTCCAGGATGAAATGAACAGCGAAAAATATGCTCTTCACTTTTATCAGGGAGGAATCGGATTGCCGGATCGGGATTATTATTTCAATACGGATAGCCGTACATCCAATATCCGCAAAGAATACATCTTGCACCTGACCAAAATGTTTATGCTTCTCGGAGAAGATGGCGTGACTTCCAACCGCAGTGCTGCCGCGGTTATGAAAATTGAAACCGATCTTGCAAAAGCTTCGCGTAAACTGGAAGAAATGCGCGATCCTTATGCAAATTATAACAAAATGTCAGTGGCAGATTTTTCGAAACTGACACCATCCATTTCATGGCCTGATTTTTTCGCCAGGATGAATTTGAAAAATATTGATACCGTCATCGTTGGCCAGCCGGAATTCTACCGACAGGTAGAAAAATGTCTGAAATCTGTTTCTGTTCAGGATTGGCAAACCTATTTGCGCTGGAACCTTATCAACAGTTTTGCAGATCAGCTGAGTTCAGCTTTTGACAAACAAAATTTCCACTTCTACGGTACCGTAATGTCCGGAGTGAAAACACAGCGACCCCGGTGGAAGCGGGTACTGGATGAACAGGAAAATTTTCTCGGAGATGCGTTGGGCCAGCTCTATGTAGCGAAATACGTTTCGTCAGGCATGCGTCTACGGTACGATAAACTTGTTCAGAATATGCTCGAGACTTACGAAGAGCGGATCAAAGGTCTGGAATGGATGGGCGACAGTACAAAACAAAAAGCGATTGCCAAACTTTCAAAAATAAACCGCAAAGTTTGTTATCCGGATAAATGGAAAGACTATTCCAAGCTTGAAATCTCAAGAGATTCCTACGTGCAAAATGTCATGAATTGCAGAAATTGGTCACACAATTATTATGTGGAGAAACTTTACAAACCCGTTGACCGAAACGAATGGGAAATGACTCCACAGACCTACAACGCATATTATAATCCTTCCAACAACGAGATTGTCTTACCCGCAGCGCAATTCCTCATTCCCGGTTTACCGGATTCACTTGCAGACGATGCCATCATCTACGGTTATGCTGCTGCTTCAACAATCGGACATGAGCTGACCCACGGATTCGATGACCAGGGAAGACAATTTGATGCAAACGGAAACCTGATGAACTGGTGGACAGCAGAGGATTCCGTGAAATTTATGAAACAGGCAAACATTCTGGTTCAACAATTCAGCGACTACGTTGTGCTGGACAGTCTGCATGTAAACGGAGAAGCCTCACTCGGAGAGAATATTGCCGATCTTGGAGGAGTCGTGATCGGGCTTGAAGCATTTAAGAAAACTGAGCAATACAAGAAAGGCGAAAAGATTGATGGTCTTACTCCGGTTCAACGCTATTTCCTTGGTTATACACTGGGCTGGCTGGGACATGCTCGCGATGCATCATTGGCAATGCAGGTGATGACTGATGTTCACGCACCCAATTTCCTTCGCGTAAACGGTCCCCTGAGCAATGTCCCGGAATTCTATGATGCCTTCGGAATCAAAGCAGGAGATCCAATGTGGCGTCCGGATAGTCTGAGAGTGAAAATCTGGTAATCGCTATTTTTTTGTAAACTAAAAGACTGCAGGGAATTCCTGCAGTCTTTTTTTATAGTCCATTCAGAAAATCCGTTTTGCGCAATGAATAAATCACCGTATCATCTACGGTATTATTCTTAATGATATTCTGTGATAGTACGGCTTCCTTTTTGAATCCGGCTTTTTCCAATGCTCTTCCTGAGGCTTTGTTACGGCCGAAGACCTCAGCATAGATCCGGGTCAGGCGTGTTGATTCAAATATATAATCGCTCATGGACATTAAAACAGCAGGAATTATTCCGTTTCCCCAAAACGGTTCTGCCAGCCAATACCCAATTTCGGCATTGTATCTGTAAATATTCTCTTTGGGAAAAAAGCCGACACTTCCGACAGCTTCGTTGTTCACCTCAATTGCAAAAATGGTAACCGGATCACAGGAATGCACAAAGTCAATGAATTTCTCAGCATCATTCAGAGTGTATGGGTATGGGAAACCATCCCGCAGGTTCATTTCTATCTTGCTGTTGTTCGCGTAGCGGGCGAGTGAAGGCACATCAGATTCACGCCAGTGACGAATACTGCATTTCTCATTTTTAATATGCATCTTGTTGACCGATCCTAGGATTCTGATTCAGAAACGCATAAACATACGATTTCCCATTTTTAAACATGACAAAAATAATAAGATTGATTGAGAATAGTCATATTCTATAATTCAGCTTCAAAATACCTTCGGCTTATAAATAATTGAAATTCTAAAAAATTACATACATGAAAAAGCAACTTCTATTTATCCTGTCAATCGTTGGATTGATATCTCTTGGCGCCTGCCAGAACTCACCCGAGACTGAAAGTACAGAGGCAACAACAGAAACTACCGAACAGCCTGCCGGGGGTGGTCAATCTGCCGTGAATGATGAAGTCTCTCAGCCGAATGTAGTAAAAGTTGCGATTGGTTCGAAAGATCATACCACGCTCGTAGCTGCAGTGAAGGCTGCTGAACTTGTGGATGCACTTTCAAACAACGGTCCGTTTACCGTTTTTGCACCGACAAATGCTGCTTTCGATGCTCTTCCTGCAGGAACTGTAGATAATTTGCTGAAACCGGAAAATAAGGACCAATTGCAAACTGTACTTTACAATCATGTACTGGTTGGTGTTTTCAAAGCTGAAAGCTTCCAGGATGGCCAAACCGTGACTATGTTTGGCGGTGCTAAAGTAAAAGTCTCACTCAAGGATGGAAAAGTATTTCTCGGGAATTCTGCTATCGTTGCTTCAGTGCCTGCTTCCAACGGAATTGTCCACGTAGTGGATGCCGTCTTCCAATAAAAAATTTCTTAGGTTTGTGTTCAAATGAACAGACAGTCTCGTTCTTCGGGACTGTCTTTCTTTTTTCTGCATTCCTTATCTAGGGTGAAGGAAGTATTCACTGCTTTTTCTTCAATACCCCAAAACTTTCAGGTTGAAATCAACGGCTTCATCCGGTAAGACGGCTTTTTTTGATTTAGAAATTTTCACCTGATACGAACCACCCCTGACAATGATCCCTTCCCAAGAACGAACTGCGGCGGTCGTAAACTCCGTAGTGCCTTCAAAAAAACGGAAATGGATGTCGGAATCATTAGCATTAAGTTCTATTTTAATCTCCTTCGAAGAAGGCAGGTTGAATGTATATTCCTTTTCCGTTCCGGAAGAAATGGAACCCATGAACCCCGATAAAACGGTTGCTTCCGGATTTTTACCAAACGGCACTTTACGGAAAACTTTTATTCCCTCATGATCCCGGAGTACCATTCTATCTGAGGTGAGAGTGTCGATGATGAGGATCTTCTGCTGTGCTACATTATCCGTGGCTGAATATTTCAATAGTAGCGTGTCTTTTCCAATGTGCTGCCAGTTTCCGGTTCGTTCACTTGCAACCCTTAAAAATGTTCTGTCATTCAGGAAATAATACCCGTCATTATTCAGGCTGTTGTTTTTATCAAGGCTCCACAATCCAGAAATGAACTGAAGCGCTGATGTACTGTTCACCGTCACCGTAGTTTGCTGTACTTGTTCCGGTTGGACCTGCCTGGTCGTGCAGGAAACAAACACAATCAATGTGAATGCCAAAATGGATTGTTGACGCATTGGGAATCTGTAGTTAATCACTATTTAGAAATGCCCTGAGGCAATTGCCTGATCAGGCTTCATCAGAATGGCATCCTTGCAAGCGGAGCAATATCCTGGTTCGAAAAATCCTGGTTTAGATACTTTCTGTAACCAGCCATTGCAATCATTGCAGCATTGTCGGTACAATGCTGAAAAGGAGGGATGAACAACTCCCAATTCAACTTCTCTTTTTGAATCATTAACTGTTCACGCAAGCCTTGATTCGCACTCACACCTCCTGCAATGGCAATTTGCATGATACCGGTCTCGATTGAAGCCCGTTTTAATTTTGAAAGCAGAATCTGAACAATGGTTTTTTGAATGCTCGCTGCAATATCCGCCTTGTTATTTTCGATGAATTCAGGATCTGTTTTCATGTTGTCCCTTATAAAATAAAGAAACGCAGTCTTCAGGCCGCTAAAACTGAATCCTAATCCGGGAACCTGGGGATGTGGGAATAAAAACCTGTCCGGATTACCCTGACGGGCAAGCTGATCAATTAACGGCCCTCCGGGATAAGGTAGTCCCATGATTTTTGCAGCCTTATCAAAAGCTTCCCCGGCTGCATCGTCCTGTGTTTCGCCCAGTATTTCCATGTCAAGGTAATCTTTCACACGAATGATCTGTGTATGTCCGCCGGAAACAGTCAGGCAAAGAAAAGGAAAGGACGGAACTGCTTTTTCCTTTTCTTTAGTTTGGATGAAATGAGCCAATACATGGCCTTGCATATGGTTTACTTCGATTAAGGGTATGTTCAATCCAAGGGCCAAAGATTTGGCAAAAGAGACCCCAACCAATAAAGCGCCCATCAGCCCCGGTCCGCGGGTAAATGCAACTGCATTCAGTTCCTTTTTGGTTATATTTGCCTGTCGGAGTGCCTCTTCAACTACTGGGATAATTTTCTGCTGATGAGCCCGGGAAGCAAGTTCGGGGACCACACCTCCGTAATACTTGTGAATAAGTGTCTGATTGGCAACAACATTCGATAGTTCGGTGTCGTTCAACAGAATTGCTGCAGAGGTTTCGTCACACGATGATTCGATGCCAAGGATGTAAATTGGAGCTGCTTTCACGGTACGAATGTTGCTGAATTAGGAATCTTTTCAATCCTCAAAAATATCAAAAAAGCCGGTCGTATTTTACTTTGGTTTCTCGGGGTAATTTTATTGCTCCTGGGTGGACTTTTCCTGGCTTTGCAATTTGATTCCTCCCAGACATGGCTGGCCAACCGCCTGGCAGCGTATTTGTCCGGACAGCTGAACACAAGGATTTCCATTGAGCGCGTAAGCATTCAGTTCGTTCAAAGTGTTCATCTGAAAGGAGTATATATTGAAGATCAGCACAAGGATACGTTATTGTACGCACAGTCGCTCAGTGTTTCACTCAATGACCTGAGCACAGAAAAAAAGGTACTCGCCATCAATAAACTGACTCTTGAAGATGCGCATTTCCGCTTGGTTCATTATAAAGGTGAGGTTCATGACAACCTTTATTTTTTACTGGACTATTTCTCATCACCAACCACCGTCGCAGACACGAGTGCACCCTGGAAATTGAGCCTGGCCTCCCTGGAACTCCGGAATGTCCGCTTCACCAACCAGAATCTGAACGATACACTGACACCTGTGGGAGTGGATTTTTCGAATCTTGCAATCGATGGCATATCCGGAAAGATGGATAGAGTTTCTATCGTTAACGATTCCATTTTCGCGACAATAAAAAAACTTCGTTTCCACGACCGGAGCGGATTCACCGTAGAGGAATTTTCAGGTATTGCAAAAGTATCTTCAGACCAGATCCGGGTAGAAGAGCTCTTCATCAAGTCGCCGCATTCGAATATTCAGGGACAACTCACTTTCGACTATGACAGTTTTCCCTGTTTCGATGAATTCACCAGCCAGATAAAATGGAAATCCGATTTTCATCATTCAACTGTTTCCTTTGCTGACATCGCTTATTTTGCACATGACCTTTGGGGAATGGATGACTCCCTGAATATAGACGGGAATTTTAAAGGAACGGTAAATCGCTTTAAAGGAAAAAATGTCACTTTGAAATTTGGGGCAACTTCCTTCTTTAAAGGAAATATTTCAATGTCCGGACTGCCCTACATTGAAGAAACTTATATGGATATCCAGGCGGATGAAATCCGCACAAATCATAAAGATATTTCATCTATTCCCTTACCACCATTCAACGAAACACACCACATTGAAGTGCCGGACAACCTGAAATCGCTCGGAGAAGTACTATTCAAGGGGAAATTCACCGGCTTTTTCAGTGACTTTGTCGCCTATGGCAATATTAATACCGCGATTGGTTACATCAGTTCGGATATCAACCTGAAATATGATCCCGGGTCAAAAGTTTCGGTCTACAAAGGCCATCTTTCAGCTCATGATTTTGATGTCGGCAAGGTGGCCTTGCTTCCGGAAATCGGTAAAACTACTTTCAGTGCAGACATTAAAGGAAAAGGATTGAGACTCAATGATGTTGATGCAAGAATGACCGGCCTGATTGAGTCCATTGAGTACAGGAATTACAATTATCATTCAATCAGAGTTGACGGTGAAATAGCGAAAAAACTTTTTAATGGTTCGGTTGTAGTGGCAGATCCGAATGTGGATATGGATTTTACAGGAGCGATTGATTTCCGTGGCAAATTGCCTTTGTTTAATTTTAATGCTGCCATACGCCGTGCTGCTCTGGATACACTGCATCTGGTGAATATCCCGGGAGAAAATAGTTTACAGACAAGCATTTCCTCGCATTTCAAAGGAAATAAGCTGGATAACCTGGAAGGCCAGGTGGAGATAAAAAATACGTTCCTGCTGGTGGACAAAAAGATGTACAGGATTGGAAATATTTTTCTCAATGCTGAAAAACTTCCAAATGGCGATAAAGACATCACACTTCAATCTGATTTCCTGGATGCAGAAATTACGGGGAAATACCAACTGGCTACACTGGTTGATGCCTTTAAAGATATTTTACCGCGCTATCTGCCATCGGTAATATTACCATTAAAGAAAATTCCGGCTGAACAGGATGTTAATTTTTCATTGAACCTGAAAAATACATCGGTCATTACTGAATCTTTCCTGCCATCATGGGCATTTGATCCGCAGACAATCCTTACCGGAAACATCAACTCGGTCAACGGTACATTTCATCTGAAATTTTCAAGTCCGGAAATACGGTATTCCGGCATTCATTTTTATACAACCAATATCAATCTTAATGCTGATGCACAGACTTTGCAAATGGATGCAAATGCACAGCAGGTCCGGTACGGAAAGGACAAGAAAATAGAGGGCCTGTCCTTGACTTCGGAAACAAGAAATAATCACCTTGCATACCGGCTGCGTCTTGCAGAGGCAGATACGTTACCGAATCGCGGACGGTTCAACGGGACCTTTGATTTTTATTCTGCAAATAAGTTTGACATGCATTTCGATTCTTCCCTGATTGTTCTTGAAAATCAGCCCTGGCGAATGGATGCAGAGAATAAAATCATTTTTGACAGCTCTATCGTGACCATTCAACATTTGAATTTCAGCAAACAGGGGGAAGCGATTAAAATTGAAGGTACCATCGGAGATTCTGTAACGCAAAATCTGTCATTGGAATTTTCAAATTTCCATCTGGACAATTTAAATCCCCTGCTGGACCAGGAAACACTGACACTGGGCGGTATTATCAACGGCAATGCTTAC
>DAORHY010000093.1:0-11285 GCA_035438225.1 Bacteroidia bacterium | reverse complement strand
AATTTCTCCGGCAATCATTGGATTCGCTTGTCCGCAATAAAAATCTTCCGTTGAGTCCGCAACGAGTACTCGTAAATGAATAGGGCCTTCGGTTAAAACAGATGGTGAGCGAAAAGTAATTACGTCAAGCGCCGTGGCAGACTGATGTGAGATATACTTTTGCCCGTTAAAATTGTACACAAGATTTTCATATGGACTCTCGGTGTCAAAAAATCCGTCATTATTAAAATCAGCAAACGCCTGAACATAAACTGTGTTGCCTGTGCTGTTTACCGTCTGAACGGTCAGCGAATGATTTTTATCGGGCGTCAAATTGATGAAGGATGCCGGTGTATAATAATAATCCTTGTAATGCAGGTTGCCCCCGGTGTTGGAACTCGCCGGTGTTGCATCCATGGTTACCGAATTTACATAAGCACCATTCACGGCAGCTCCTGAATTCGCAGGTGTACAAACCGAATTGCCAATGTATATCAGATAATCCTCGTATTCTCCGGCAGCAAAAGGATTGCAGGCTTCATCTTCATATCCGTTGGTAATGGATGTATTTGTAACCTGAACCCGAAGTCTTTTATACCCTGTTTCATTCGGAATGGGAAACACAGGAAAAGAAAGAATTGTATCCAGTGTGGTCAATACCGGAATTGACAAATTACTCAAAGGAGATTCGTAATTTTCGTATTCACCGTCATCATCCGCATCGATCCACATATTGACAAATGCAGCCGGGGCGATCAGATTCTTCAAATGTATTTTAAGGGAATCACTGACAGTCCGGATCAATTCAGTGAGTAAAGCCGGATCATTGGTAAAATCACTGTGACAGGCTGCCAAATCCTTTCCTGTATTCAGGTTACGGGTAGTGTTCAATTCAAAACCATCGATCATGAAACTTGTATCGCATGCACTGGTGAGGGTTGGAAAACAATAATCCGCATGAATTTCCACGGTATAATCTATGGTCTGGCCGGTTGCGGGGTCCAGCGGCGTACAGGGAAGAAAATCAATTCGTCGGCCCAGGTTAACTGTGGAATTGGCCAGTGAAACCCGTAAACGCTTGTCTCCCGGAGTGACCCAGGCAGGAATGTGAAACTGTATTTGTCCTTCCGTATTTGGACAGTAGGCTATTCCGAGCTTTTCATCCTGATCATCAAATTCACCATTCCCATCGTAATCTATCCAGGCTGAAAATGCACATCCCGTCACACCGGATGAAACTTTCAAGGTTTGGTTTTTTCCACGGATCAGTTCAGTTGTAACCAGATAATATTGGGTATCTACGGACACTGCTGAGGAATAATCGAGATACTGCAACAACCGATGTGCCGTTACCGCAGTATCCCTTAGGTCACCCAGATTCACTTCATGAATTGAAGTGGAATTACTCCCGGTGTTGAGGTAATCCGGTGTACAATAATTCTGACCGGAAACAAAAGAAGAGAGGAACAGGAATAAAACAAACCCCGAAGTGTAAACACTTTTCATGACAAGGATATTAGAGCGAATAAAAAGTTAAAGAGCCTTCAGCAAGGTGGACTTATAAGAATTTCAAACTTAAAGAAAATTCCCTATAATTCAAGTAATCTCTGAAATAATCCTACCAGAAGTCAAAATCCGAATTGAAAAAAATCTTCTCCGGCGAATAGGTGGAATCATCAGGGAAAAAATTATATTTGCTTGTTCTGCTTTTTATTCGATTCAATAAACTTTATTCCTTTAAACCTGAAAACCATGAACCTGAGAAGAAGCATTCTGAGTTCAATCGTATTGCTTTTTATTTCTTTGCTTATCCTGGACGCTGTAAACAATAAAGCCACCTCCTATTCGGATGTTTTTCTGGCAAATTACAATTGTACCAATTCTCCTCTGGACGGTAAGTCTTGTAATTTTACCGGTTGTCATGCAGGCCCTGCTCCAATTGCAGTATCCGGATTAATCACTTCCACGATTCCCGGGGCAGGTTATACACCGGGTGTTACCTACTCCCTGACGGCATCGGTTACCCGGCCCGGACATACTCACTTTGGATTCTCAATTTCACCTCAAAATGCATCCGGGACACTTGGAACTTTGATTGCAACGGATGCAGTTCGCACGTATGTTTATCCGGGTTCTGCTTATATCACCCACAGAAGGAACGGAGTGGATAACACCAATACTGCCACCTGGTCATTCAACTGGACTGCCCCTGCTGCCGGAAGTGGCACAGTTACATTTTATGGTTCTCTTCTTGCAGGGGACATGTCAGGGGCGGTGTATACCGTAACCGGAGATACCACTTTTGTTTCCACTCTCATTGTACCTGAAAATGTCTGCAACATTCCCGGATTGCCGGATGCGATTAACGGAAATATAAATGTGTGCAGAAATACATCGGAAACATACTTCGTAAATCCTGTATCCGGAGCAACAAGTTACGTCTGGACACTACCGTCCGGATGGTCAGGCAGTTCATCTTCGAACAGCATCACTGTTACAACCGGCACCGGCTCAGGAACCATTGCTGTCTATGCTTCCAATTCATGCGGTGATGGTCAGCCTGCAACTTTAAGTGTGAACATCGATCCTCTCCTCAACACTTCAGTATCCTCCACCGATGTTCTTTGTTCCGGAGGGAATGATGGCTCAGCTTCAGTAACCGCTTCCGGAGGCGCATCGCCATACTCCTATGCATGGCAGCCTTCCGGTGGATCGAGTGCGGTCGCAACCCAGCTCGCAGTTGGAACTTATACAGTGGTTGTGACGGACAATATCGGCTGTACCACCTCTGCATCCGTCACAGTGAATCAACCTGTTCCGGTTACAGTGAGCACTGCTTCCACTCCTGCTACCTGCGGGCTTGCCAATGGAACTGTCAGTGCTAACCCTTCCGGTGGAGTGGGTTCATTTCAATACAGCTGGCTGCCGGGCGGAGGAACTACTGCAACGGTTACAGGCCTGAGTAGCGGCGCCTACACCGTAATTGTCACCGATGCGAATTCCTGCACTGCAACAGCAACAGAAAATGTCACTCAGCCTTCAACACTTTCCGTTCAGGCGAATTCCGTGATCCAGATTAACTGCTTCGGAATGAACAATGGGGAAATCCATCTTTCTACCACCGGAGGTATAACACCCTACTCTTATTCCTGGAATCCAAATATCAGCACAACTGAAGATGCCACCGGTCTTGCTCCCGGTGATTATTTTGTAACCGTTACCGACAACTCCGGTTGTTCTTTTGTGGATGTATACACGATCACACAGCCGGCTCAGCTTGCAGGAAGCATTTCAGTACTTGATGCTGCTTGTCAGGGCCAGGCTACCGGTGGGCTTTTCGTGGGTGTTTCCGGCGGAACTTTACCGTACACCTATTCCTGGTCGACCAGCCCTGTTCAGACGAACGACACTGCATCCGGTTTAGCCGCAGGCACATATACAGTGACGATCACAGATGACCATAATTGCACTTCCACAGCGTCCGGAACCGTTCAGGCTCCGGCTGCAATGGTTGCTCAGACTGTCGTGGATTCTGTGGATTGTCACGGTTCGACTTTAAACTCATCTGCATCCGTAATTGTAACAGGAGGTTCTCCGGGCTATTCCTACCTCTGGAGCAATAACAATACCACCAGTGGAATTTCAAATGTACTGGCCGGAAATTATTCGGTGACCATCACTGATCAAAACGGCTGCACTTTATCTCAGTCACTGACGATTGCAGAACCCGATCTGCTGACGCTGACTCCAACCCCGACGGATGTAACCTGCTACGGAGGAAACAACGGCAGTGCTCAGGTAAATGTGACGGGTGGAACTCCGCCCTATACTTATTCATGGCAGGCAGATACTTCCGAACACAGCAACACCCTGAACGGAATTTCAACGGGAAACTACCTTGTGGTTGTCAACGATATTCATTCCTGCTTTGATACCAAACTTATTCAGGTAAATCAACCTCAGGAATTAATTGCTTCTGCCGGTAATTCTGTGTCCTATTGTACACAGGGTTCAGCATTGCTTGGAGGTACGCCTGCAGCTACAGGAGGAGTGAATCCATACACATACCTGTGGCTGCCCCAGGATTCCCTGGACAATCCCACTGCTTCAAATCCGTTGGCTACTCCTGCCATCACAACTGTTTATACATTGACAGTTACAGATGGAAACAGTTGCTTGGCCAATTCATCCGTATTGGTTACGGTTTACCATCCTGACCCTGTCTTCATCACGGAAGGACCGTCTGTCCTGTGGACCATTCCGGGCTACGACAGTTATCAGTGGTACAGAAACGATACACTCATCAACGGTGCAACCGGTTCAACTTTTCCGAATCCTCAGGATGGAATCTATTCCATTGATGTTGTTGATTCAAACGGGTGTGTCATCCATTCTTCAGACTACAATTACATTCTGGGCATTGAAAAAACTGACCAGGAAAATCAGATACATCTGTTCCCTAATCCTGCAGGGAACACTCTCACTCTCCTGCTGCCTCAGGATTTTTCAGGGGGAATTTTATACATCCGGAATTCCGGGGGAGAAACTGTGATGCAACGGGATGGCGTGTCCGGCTTATCAGAGTTGGATCTCTCGCACTATGATCAGGGTATCTATTTCCTCTCCGTTCAGAAAGGTCGTTCCATTCGTCATTACCGCTTCACTGTTCTCCGGTAAAGAAAAGTCAACTTCCGGCCAAAGCAGCAGAAGTGGTGTATTGGAATTAAATTTCCGGAAATATTAACTGAGAACTAACAGTTCAGGATGGTATCTGTTTCAATTCGGCAATCATCTGCTCAAGCTCTTTTATCTTTTTCTCCAACTGGGGAAGCTTACGAAAAACAACATAGGTTCGTTTGTACTCACCAATATTAAATGCAGGTGATCCCTGTACGATTTCCCCTTCCGTTGTGATGCTGCTGCCAATACCGGATTGAGCTGCAATTTTAACTTTGTCTGCAATTGAAATATGCCCTACAATCCCAACTTGTCCGCCGATCATGCAGTCTTTCCCGATTTTGGTTGAGCCGGCGACTCCTGTTTGGGCTGCGATGACTGTATTTTCACCGATCTCTACATTGTGTGCAATCTGAATCAGATTGTCAAGTTTCACGCCTTTGCGAATGATGGTTGATCCAAGTGTCGCACGGTCGATGGTTGTGTTGGCACCAACTTCGACATGATCTTCAAGAATGACATTGCCAATCTGGGCAACTTTGTTGTATTGATTCTCACTGTTGGGCATGAACCCAAAACCATCAGCACCAATTACTGTGCCGGTGTGCAAGGTACATTCCCGGCCAATGATACAATCCGAATATACTTTCACACCTGCAAACAAAGTGGTGTTGTCTCCAATACTTACGTTATCTCCAATATAAACCTGGGGATAAATTTTAACATTGTTGCCAATCCGCGCATTTTGCCCGATATAAGCAAACGCACCAACGTAACAGCTCTCACCAATTTGTGAATTCGCAGCAATAAAACTAGGCTGTTCAATTCCCTTTTTATCCCGTTGAATCTGATTGTATATTTCCAACAGCTTGACAAAACTCTGGTAGGCATTCTCCACTATGATCAATGTAGCCTTCACCGGATGTTCAGGAACAAAATCTGCATTCACGATGACTGCTGAAGCGTTTGTAGAATATATAAACTGAGCATATTTAGGATTCGCCAGAAAACTCAAAGATCCCGGGGTTCCTTCCTCAATTTTACTCAAACGATCAACTTTCACTTCAGAATTGCCCTCAACTTTTCCATGAAGTAGTTCACTGATTTGTCTGGCTGTAAATTCCATCGATTTTAAATGAGGCTCTAAGGTAAGTTTTTTTCCGTATAGCAGTCAACTCAATAGCGCTATTCCTTTGAAATAACGCCAATTAGGCGCATTTATTTTAAGAGTAGCTTAAAATTGTGCCTTCCTGCTCTATTGCTGAATTCCTGCTTTTTCTGAAAAAATATTCTAAAAAAAAACACCTCTCCGAACGCACCTTTCGAGCCGGATCTGCTATCGCCCTCCTGTCTTTGTCAGGCTCCGCAAATGGTCTGCTTTCTTGAAAGAAAGGTTGTATAAAAATGACAAAGCAAACCAATGTAACTTACAATTTGTGATTAAAGATGAAACAATAATTACTCAGGAAATTGAACAAACAAATGACTTGATTTCGGCAGTAATCACATCGACCGGTATCTGTTCGATCGCATGAGGCATTGCTTTCAGAATTTTCAATCCTGAACCGGGTGCAGCAGCCTGGATAAAAGAAGTCTCAGACAGACTCACCATCGCATCCCGCTCACCGATGCAAAAAAGTACGGGTATCTTCAATTTGCTCATTTTATCCGGTGTTAAAAGAGGATTAACACCGAGATCAATCATCATTTCAGAAGTTTTCCGGAGCACTGTTTCCCATCTTTCCCGGCCGTGTCGCCGGATCAGTTCATCTGCAAATTGAGGAACCTTCTCGAGTATTTTTTCAGGGTTCAATTTCCCTGCTTCTTTGGCAGCTGATTCCCGGGTCCATTCAAATTTTGTTCCTAGTGTCATAATCCCTCTGAAAAGTTCCGGTTTCTTCAAGGCAAGGGAAAGCGCTACATACCCCCCCATACTGTATCCGAAAATAAAAACCGGAACCTGAAGTTTATTACACCATATTTCAAGTTGTTTTTCGAAAGCATCAATTGTCCAGGACTCCACAGTATCCGGAGAATTTCCATGTCCGGCAAATTCAAACATCACGGTCTTGTAGTGAGAAAATTCTTTCCCGAAAACTTCCATTTGATCTTTACTCCCCAGAGCTCCATGAACGAAGAGAATGACTGCAGGTTCTGCCACGCTGTAAATAAATTATTTGGGATAAGACAGATAATATTTTTCAATCGGCCCGCTGATTGATTTAATATTCAGTGTATCGGCAGCATCGACAATGTCCAATACATTTCCGTTTTTGAGCAGGATGTTAATTTTATCATTGCGTGTATCGTACGCATTATTGACAAGTGTACCCTGAACAACAAAGTAATCCACTTCTTCAGGCTTCAATCTGAATTCCCGGGCGATCTGTGACCTTTTCGAAGCAATCAATTCTTCCGGAAATTTATCCCGTTGCAGAATAATTTTAAAGAGCTGACGGTTCATCATCCTCCGGCACAATTCGGACAGGATTGCATCCGTATGTTTGCTCCATTGCTTAACAGCCGTCGTGATATCACTGTCATCAAGCTCTGCAAATGTCACCAGCAAAGTTGGGTCTTTCAGAAAATCTTCACGTGTGTAAACCTGAAGTAAAAATCTGTCCAGTGCAGGGGTGGCAAACAATTCGGCCCCCTCTTTCCTCAACTCCTTCGCTCTCCGGAGGATATTGATGAGCAATTGTTCCGCGCAAACAACGGTTTTGTGAAGATAAACCTGCCAGTACATCAGCCTTCTGGCGACAATGAACTTTTCGATGGAATAAATACCTTTTTCTTCAATAGCAAGTTCATCATTGCAAACTTCGAGCATTTTAATGATCCTGTCATGGCTGATCACTCCTTCCGAAACACCGGTAAAAAAGCTATCCCGTGTCAGGTAATCCAGCCGGTCGACATCCAGCTGACCGGAAACCAGCTGATGTAAAAAATGCTTGGGATACCTGTTTTTAAAGATTTCAATTGCAAGCGACAATTCACCGTTAAATTCACTGTTCAACTGATCCATGAACAATCCTGAAATTTCTTCGTGACGGATACCGGGTACGATACTGTCTTCCAGTGCGTGCGAAAAAGGACCATGGCCAATATCATGGAGCAGAATAGCAATGGTGACTGCTTCGGCTTCTGCAGCGGTGATCTCATGACCTTTGGATCTCAGAATTTCAATTGCTTCCCCCATCAGGTACATTGCTCCGAGGGCATGATGAAACCGGGTGTGATGCGCTCCGGGATATACAAGGTGCGTCATTCCCAACTGGCGTATCCTGCGCAGGCGTTGGAAGAACGGATGTTCGATCAAACGAAAAACACTTTCAAACGGAATCTGTATGAACCCGTAAATCGGGTCGTTTACAATCTTCAAATGGGCTGATTTCACAGAAACAGTATTTATACTTCTCCATTGCAAATATCCGGATTCAAAAACGATTTTACACCATGAATGTGAACCAATTCTGATTTGCAGCCAATAAAAACCGATGCTTCGCGTTTGCATTCTGAAGCTTTGACGAAAGCAAACAACTCACATCTGAAAAACATTCAACCCAGGCCCATGAATCGAAACAACTTTGCTACCTTTGAGAGCCGAAATACGGCAATCATTTCCACTGAACTTATGGATACAATTAAAATACTCTGGGCTGATGATGAAATTGACCTGCTGAAACCCCATCTGCTTTTTTTACAGGAGAAAGGTTACGTGGTGACAACATCGACAAACGGTGGTGATGCCTTTGAGCAATTCAAAAAACAAAATTTCGACATCATTTTCCTTGATGAAAACATGCCAGGCTTATCCGGTCTGGAAACACTGGCACGTATGAAAAATCTGAAACCGGAAATACCGGTTATCATGATTACGAAAAGCGAGGAAGAAAGTATCATGGAAGATGCGATCGGAAGTAAAATCGCCGACTTCCTGATCAAACCGGTCAACCCGAACCAAATTCTGTTGTCTTTAAAGAAGAATCTGGAAAACAAACGACTGATCTCTGAGAAAACTGCATCTGCCTATCAGCAGGAATTCCGGAATATCGGGATGACGCTGAGTGATAAGTTAACCTGGAAAGAATGGTTCGACGTATACCGTCGCCTGGTATACTGGGAACTGGAACTTCAAAAATCTGCAGATGAAAGCATGTATGATATTCTTACTTCCCAGAAAAGTGAAGCCAACAAACTCTTTTCAAAATTCATTGAGAATAATTATCTGACCTGGCTGAAGAATCCTGAAAAAGACATCCCCGTGATGTCCAATCAGCTGATGAAAAAGAAAATTCTTCCCGCTGTGGATGATTCGCCGGATCCGGTATTTATGGTCCTGATTGACAATTTGCGTTACGACCAATGGAAAATTCTCCAGCCCATTCTCCTTGACTATTTTCGCTTGCAGGAAGACGACCTGTACCTCAGTATCCTTCCCACCGCAACACAATATGCGCGCAATGCCATTTTCGCGGGACTCATGCCTTCTGAAATTGAAGCACGCTTTCCAAATCTATGGCTAAACGACGAAGACGAAGGCGGAAAGAACAAACACGAACAAGACTTTCTTTCGGATACCCTCAAACGCTTTCGTAAAGAATATAAATTTTCATACACCAAAGTCACCAACCACCAGGAAGGAAAAGACCTCGTCGAAAATGTCCCGAATCTCCTGCAGAACAAGTTCAATGTGATTGTTTACAATTTCGTAGACATGCTTTCCCATGCCCGCACAGAAATGGAAATGATCCGTGAACTGGCTGACGATGAAGCTGCTTACCGTTCTCTTACCTTGTCATGGTTCGAACACTCCCCGCTCTTTGAAGCCCTGAAAAAGATGGCTGAAAAGAAAATCAAGCTGATCATAACCACTGACCATGGTACAATACGGGTGAAAGAACCGACACGCATCGTTGGTGACAAAACCGTGAATACAAACCTCCGGTACAAGCAGGGAAGAAACCTCAACTATGAAAAGCGGGAAGTCTTTGAAGTAAAAAACCCCGCGGATGCAATGTTGCCGCGCCAACACCTTTCTCAGGCGTTTGTCTTCGCAAAACAGGACAACTTTTTTGCTTACCCGAACAATTACAATTATTATGTCACCTATTACAAAAACACCCTGCAGCACGGAGGTATTTCACTGGAAGAAATGATCATTCCGTATGCCGTGCTGACAACAAAATAATGCCTGTAAATTCCGGAATCAGCGGCATGGCACCAAAAAGCCAGCACCTGACAATTTATCCGTGAACAGAAAGTTAAAACTGCCACCTGTCACTTTATCGTGAAGGTGGCAGTTTTTTCCTGAGATAAGCTTCCGAGCGGCAAACGGGAATCGAACCCGCGACCTTCAGTTTGGGAAACTGATGCTCTACCAACTGAGCTATTGCCGCTTTTTGTATCAATTACAGCCCAAACGTACGGAAAGTAATTTCATTCTGCCTTCATAGCATTCCTCTAATTTTGGCAGAAATCTTGTAAGAGACGGTTGCAAACAAAGTCATATTCAAAGTAAAGGCTATTTTTGTAAACCATAAAATCCGCTCACCAATATGAAAACGATTCACTACCTCGCAGTTTCCTGTGCCCTGATCCTCGCAGCAGGACATTCAGCCATTGCTCAAGACATAGCCCCGGCTGCGGCAACAGAAGTTAAAGCGGACAATCCAAATGCCGCTGAAATTACATTCGAAAATGAAATGCACGACTACGGCACCATCAAACAAGGCGCTGACGGTTCATGCGAGTTCAAATTCAAGAATACCGGTAAAGAACCACTGATCATTACAAATGCCAAAGGAAGTTGCGGTTGTACTGTTCCAACCTGGCCGAAAGAACCCATCATGAAAGGACAAACCGGAACTATTAAAGTACACTATGATACGAAAAGAGTGGGTGCATTTACAAAAACTGTAACCCTGAACTCAAACGCAAAGAACGACCCAAAAACACTGACCATTAAAGGTGTTGTTGAGGCTTCGGAAGAAAATACCGATCAGACAATGCCGGTCAAAAAGACTTCAGGACTTCCGCTTGAGAACTCTAAATAAAAAACCCCATTTAAAAGCCAATATCAATTCCTATGAAAATACGCACATTATTCCTTGCCCTGTTGCTGATCAATGCCATCTCCTCCTCTGCACAGGAAGAAAAGAAGACACTATCCAACATTGGCAATGAAAATTCCAATCAGGCTTCCTTTGCATTTGAAACCGATGAGCACAATTTCGGAACCATTTCCCAGGGCGAATCTGTTACCTACGAATTCAAATTCAGCAATACCGGAAACGAACCTTTGATCATCTCGAAAGCAGAAGGTTCCTGTGGTTGCACTGTTCCTGTTTATCCGAAGGAGCCGATCATGAAAGGACAGAGCTCCGTAATAAAAGTCACCTTTAATTCTGCCGGTAAAATGGGTGTTCAGGACAAAACTGTGACTTTAACATCCAATGCGAAACAAAACCCGATGATTATTCATATGAAGGGCACTGTTGAAAAACCCATTGTTCAGCCGGCAGTGGATTCCAAAAAATAAACGGCACGATTGTTTATACCTATCCTACAAATAACCAACATACAAAAACAACCCACAAGAATGAAAAAAGCAATCTTAGCAGTATCCA
>DAORHY010000092.1:0-11339 GCA_035438225.1 Bacteroidia bacterium | reverse complement strand
TGCAAGTTCTGTCGAAGGTAAGTCTCAGCAATAAAACAGCTGTTACGGAAGTGGTTACTTTAGCTGAGCCTCCACCGATCGACAAAACAACGCCTCCACCGCCACCCGTCATCCCCCCTCCTCCGGTTCAGCAGACCATCAAATTTACACCTCCAAAGGTCGTAAAAGACGAAGAAGCCCAGGAGCCCCCTCCGACTCAGGAAGAGGTAAAAGACGTGCAAGTGTCGACCCAGACTCAGGAAGGTTCCAAAGATATTGTTGACCTTCCTCCAGAAAATCCTGTTGTTGCTGATCCGGACGAAGGAAAAGTATTTACCGTTGTGGAAGAAATGCCAACATTCCCGGGCGGTGAAGAGAAACTCTTTGAATACCTTCAGCGGAACATCAAGTACCCTCCGGTTGCGCGGGAAAACGGCATTCAGGGTCGGGTATATGTCACTTTTGTGGTTGATAAAGACGGTAAAATCAAAGACGCAAAAGTTCTCCGCGGAATTACCGGCGGTTGCGACGAGGAAGCATTGCGCGTTGTTCGCTCAATGCCGGACTGGAAGCCCGGACGTCAGAATGGACGTAATGTGCAGGTTCAATACAACCTCCCGGTTAATTTTACCCTGAAATAATTTACATAGTTCGCAGCAGAATGGACGAGCGCAAATCTTTTGCGGAGAAATTTCATTTCTTTTTCAACGTCCTGATGATTTTACTTTATGCCCTTGCAGGAATAATCCTGATATTTGTTTGGTCTCCATTCGATTTGCCCGGGCCGAACAGGTATATTCTTGGCGCCGCCTTTTTTGGCTATGCCTCCTGGAGGTCATTCAAGTTGTATAAAAAAGGAAAGTAATTGTTGAACAGACCATGGTATCCATTTTTAAAATAAAAAACTTTTTTCTTGTTCTGGCGGGACTGTTCGTCCTGGCATCGTGTTCTTCAAAAACGAAAAAAACGGAATTTACCGATACTCCAACCTCCGGAGATATTCTGATCGTGGTGGACGAGTCGTACAAGCCACTGATACAGGTTCAGTTGGATACGTTCATGAAAATATACAAAAACGCCAACATTCGCGTCAAGTACCTTCCGGAAGCTGATGTGTTTAATGAGCTGATGAAAAATGATTCCGTTCGCCTTGCCATTGTTGCCCGTTTGCTCAACACCGAAGAGGCCGCATATTTTGAGGGTAGAAAAATAATTCCAAGAGTAAACAAACTCGCAATTGATGCCGTTGCCCTTGTCACCAACCCCGACAATCCGGACACCCTGATCTCATTCGCTCAGGCAGAAAAAATATTCACGGGCAGGACACAGACATGGAAACAGCTGAATCCGAAATCAAGACTTGATTCCATCCACATCGTGTTTGATAATAATGGGTCCAGTAATTCCAGATATCTGAGGGAACTGTTTCATGTGAGCACACCTCCTCCGGGCAACTGGTCAGCGACGAATTCAAATGCTTCGGTAATCGATTACGTCAGCCAGAATAAGCACGCGCTTGGTGTGGTCAGTGTGAATTGGATCAGCGACAAAGACGATCCGGAGGTCAACGCGTTTTTGAACAAGGTTCACATTGTTGAAGTTTCTTCTGCCGATTCAACAGCCGGAATGGAATATTACAAACCGTATCAGGCATACATTGCCCTCAAACAATATCCATTCATCCGGGACGTTCAGATCATCCTGCGGGAGAGCAGAAATGGACTTGGCACAGGCTTTGCTTCCTTTGCTGTCGGTGACCAGGGTCAACGTCTTGTTCGCCTTATGGGAATGTTGCCAGCCACAATGCCGATTCGGATTATAAAAGTCAATTCTTGAATAAAATGAAAAAAAAGATCATTCTGTTTTATTTTTTAGTCGGAACAGGAATAGCGCTTTCTGCTCAATCACTTGATGAGGCCAGAAAACTCACAGAAAACGAACAATACGAATCTGCCACAGAAGCTTACAAAAGCCTGATTTCAAGAGATCCCTCCAATGGATTGAACTACTATTATTTTGGTGAAAACCTCCTGCTCAGTGACAACGGTGATTCAGCAACTCTTATTTTCTCCAAAGGAAGGGAGCACGATCCTGCCAATCAGTTGCTGAAAGTGGGCGAAGCAAAAGTACTCTTGAATTCAATCAGTCTGGCAGAATCAAAGGCGGCAAGCGTACGCGAGCCGGAGAACCAGGAGCTCAAAAGCCGGACAGAGCAAGCCCAGAAGAATGTGACACGGGCGATGTTGCTGTTAAATGAGGCGGAAGCGGCGGCTCCACAGAAAAGTGCGACAGTTTACATTGAGATTGCTGACGCGCTGATCCATTTTAAAAACAAAGACCTGAACAAAGCCAAAACGCTTCTTGACAAGGCCTTTTCGATTGACCCCAAGAATCCGGACACACAAATTTTATACGGCGATGTGTATGGCGAACAAAATAACGGAACCCTCTCTGCTGATTATTATAACAAAGCAATTGAGCTGAATAAAAACTCAGCAAGAGCTGTGGTCAGCAAAGGGCGCTTATACAAGCGTTCCACAAACTACGAAGGCGCCGCCCAGGAGTTTGAAAATGCGATCGCCATGGCTCCTGATTATGCTCCGGCGTACCGCGAACTTGGTGAAACAAACTTTAAGCTTGGTAAGCTAGAAAAAGCAAAAGAGAATTACCGGAAATACCTGGAATTGTCTAAAAATAATTGCGGAGCCAGAATTCGTTACGCATCCTTTCTTTATCTGGGAAAAGATTATAACGGAGCGATTGCAGAACTTTCCCAGGCACAACAAAAATGCGATCCGAAAAACCTGACCATGCTCCGTGTATTCTCGTACTGTTATTACGAGACAAAAGAATACAGCAAAGGACTCGAATCCGTAAATTCACTTTTCTCCAATCTGCCGGACGACAAAAGAACTGCGGTTGATTATGAATATTACGGAAAACTCTTAATCGCCAGCAATCAGGATTCTGTTGGTATACTGCAGTTGCGAAAGGCGTATTCAATGGATCCAAACAGAACGGATCTGCTCAGCGAAATTTCAAATGCGTACTATAAGTTGAAAAAGTATGCAGAGGCGGCCGCAATACTGGAAGAAAAAATTGTCACCGGTAAAGACATTAAGGTGGCTGATTATTTTAACCTCGGACGATCCTATTATTTTAATACGCAGTTTGTTCCTGCTGACAGCGCATTTTCAAAAGTCAATGACTTGTCGCCAAAATATGCCAGCGGTTGGCTGTGGAGAGCGAAAGCCTGTACCCACATCGACAGCACTTCAGAAGAAGGAATGGCAAAGCCTCATTTTGAAAAATACATTGAGCTGGCAATCGCAGATTCTGCGAACCCTTCCAAATACCAGTCTGGCCTTGCCGATGCGTATGGCTATCTTGCCTATTACTATATTCTGAAAAAGGATAATAATCAGGCGCTGATTTATCTCAAGAAGAAAATCGAATTGCCCCTTGATCCGGAGGAAAAGAAAAGCATTGAAAAGGCAATTGATCAGCTGGAAGGCAAGCCCGGCAACAGGTAATATACTTAGACGGGAAAACACCCCGGTTCTTTTGGGAGCCGGGGTGTTTTTGTTTTGAATCATTTTTATTTACATTGCATCGCATCACAATAAACCGACTCATCCTTTATGGCCACCAATTACTTTTCACGTAAGCCATTGTCTGTTCTTTTTGCAGAAGCTGACGAGACAGGTGAACACACACTGAAACGTACTCTCGGCGCCAGATCGCTGGTGATGCTTGGAATTGGTGCCATCATTGGCGCCGGCCTCTTCAGCATCACCGGAGGAGCGGCCGCACACAATGCTGGTCCTGCGGTCACAATTTCATTTGTAATTGCTGCTGTTGCCTGCGCTTTTGCCGGTCTTTGTTATGCAGAGTTTGCATCCATGATCCCGGTCGCAGGCAGCGCCTACACTTATTCTTACGCTACCATGGGGCAGGCGATGGCCTGGATTATTGGCTGGGATCTTGTTCTGGAATACGCTGTTGGAGCAGCGACTGTTGCAATCAGTTGGTCGCGTTACCTCATCAAGTTTCTCGAGCACTTCAATATTCATCTGCCCGCCCAGCTTACGATGTCTCCATGGGATACCATTACACTCGTTGATGGTACGATGGTCTCCGGCATGGTAAACCTTCCGGCCGTGTTTATTGTTGTCCTCATGTCCCTCATATTAGTACGCGGAACCCAGGAGTCTTCAACCGTGAACTCGGTGATTGTCGCGTTGAAAGTACTGGTTGTAATTGTGTTCATTGCGCTCGGCTGGTCATACATTAAACCCGAAAACTATGTGCCCTACCTTCCCGCAAACACAGGGAACTTTGGTGAGTTTGGCTGGAGCGGAGTCGTGCGGGCTGCCGGAATAATATTTTTTGCATACATCGGATTCGATGCCGTTTCCACTGCTGCTCAGGAGGCAAAAAACCCCAAACGAGACATGCCGATTGGCATTCTTGTTTCACTTGCGATTTGTACCGTCCTATATATTCTCTTTGCCCACGTAATGACCGGTCTGGCACATTATACTGAATTTCAGGGACAGGATGGAATTGCTCCCGTTGCGGTTGCAATCGCCCATACTCCATATGTCTGGTTGCAGCAGGCTATCATACTTGCAATCCTTGCGGGATATTCATCAGTTATCATGGTAATGCTGCTGGGACAATCCCGCGTCTTTTTTTCAATGTCAAAAGATGGATTTCTACCCCCTGTTTTTTCGGTTGTGCACAGGAAATTCAAAACACCCTGGAAATCAAACCTGCTCTTTTGTTTATTTGTTAGCCTGTTCGCTGCATTCGTTCCAGCACGAGTAGTTGGTGAAATGACCAGTATTGGAACACTGTTTGCTTTTGTGCTCGTCTGCGTCGGCGTGCTGGTGTTGCGCAAAACTCAGCCAGACGCTCCCCGGTCCTTCAAAACACCCTGGGTTCCCTGGGTTCCAATATTTGGAATCGTATCCTGTTTCCTGATGATGGCCTCACTTCCTTTGGACACCTGGTTGCGGCTCCTGGCATGGATGGCACTGGGATTCATTATCTATTTTGGTTACGGAAAGTCACGGGCTAAATTTTAGGTTCTTGGTTTTGTAGGCAATAAGTATGCTTTTCTTAAACCTTTTTGAGAACATTTTGAATCAGTCTGAGTAAAAAGAAGTTCAACCGGGCTGGTTTCCGGCACTCCTTATGCTCTCTCTGATAC
The DNA here is from genome assembly GCA_035438225.1 of Bacteroidia bacterium. Lineage (GTDB taxonomy): Bacteria > Bacteroidota > Bacteroidia > AKYH767-A > 2013-40CM-41-45 > JADKJP01. The sequence continues at coordinate 6,145 of DAORHY010000092.1, read as the reverse complement.
TTCAAAATACCCAATCTGTAAGCACTACCCCTCCATCTTTCTGGCGAGATCTGGTCCTGATCATCGTTAGTTTTCTGATGTTCATCGGTACAATTTATGTTTTCTTCAAACTCAGAAGCGGTACATTCAGACGTGTCAGAAAATTATTGGAAGAAAGAGTAGAAGTAAAAACCAGACAGCTCGTCGAAAAAAATGTGGAACTGGAAAAACTATCTCTTGTTGCCAGTCGTACGGATAATGCTGTGCTTATTGCTGCCCCAAACGCTGTTATTGAATGGGTAAATGACGGATTCGTCCGCCTCACGGGCATGGAGAAAGAAAAGGTGATTGGTAAAAGGCTGGAAGAGATACAGGTTTACAGCAATGTTCATAGTGAAATCGAACACTCGCTTGCTGAAAAACACTCGCGTATTTTCGAATCCAACGTTACAACGCATAACCTTGAAAACATATGGATTTCGTCAACACTCACCCCGATTTATGATGATTCAGGAAAGCTAAAAAAACTTGTGCTCGTTGATACGAACATTACTTCCAGCAAGCACATGCAACAACAGATTGAACAATCCCTGAAAGAGAAAGAAGTCTTGCTGAAGGAAATCCACCACCGGGTAAAGAACAATTTGCAAATTATCATCAGCCTGCTTAACCTTCAGTCTGGATACATTAAAGACGAACAAACCCTCAAGGCAGTCAAAGACGGACAAAACCGTGTACGTTCCATGGCCCTGGTGCACGAAAAATTTTACCAGGCTGAAGAGCTCACAGAAATTGATTTTGGCGAATACGTTGAAAAGCTCTCCCAATTTCTGTTTCAGTCTTATGGAGATAAAACAGACCGGGTTCAGGTGGTTGTAGAATCGGATCATGTGGCCCTGGACATGGACACTGCGATGCCGTGCGGACTCCTCGTCAATGAAATTGTTTCAAATGCTTATAAATATGCATTTCCGGGTAGCATGGAGGGAGAAATAAAAATTCAATTGAACAGAGCGGATGGCAGGGTAATCATGAAGATTTCGGATAATGGCATCGGCCTGCCGGAAGGATTTTCCATAGAAAATTCAGAGTCCCTTGGTATGCAGCTTATACAGGCACTCACAAGTCAGATTGACGGAGAATTAAACGTTTCCAGAGAAAACGGGACCGCATTTACTGTATCTTTTATTTATCCCAAGGGCTGATTCTGACCATTTTCCGTGATTCTTCCTCTTTAAATGGAAACAAAAATTCGTTTTTTCTTGTACAAGGTCTAATTAAACCCAAACTATGGCCGCACTTAAGATCATGATCGTCGAGGACGAGATTATCGTTGCGAAAGACATTCAACGCATTTTAAAAAAACTTGGCTACGAAGCATTTGACCCATATGCAAATGGCAAGAAAGCGCTCGATTCAATTGAAAAGCTGAGCCCCGATTTAATACTACTTGATATCAACCTGAAAAGTAGCGAAATCGACGGTATTCAGGTAGCGGAACAGATTCATCAACATTACCAGATTCCGTTCATTTTTCTGACAGCATTCTCAGATAAAAATACGTTGGACAGAGCAAAGTTAACAGAGCCTTATGGCTATATCATTAAACCTTTTGAAGAAGACGATATTCGTACGGCAATAGAAATCGCCTATTACAAGTACACGAAGGATCTTGAAATGCAGAACAAAGGCAATCGCTTTGCCGCTGCGCTGGACAATCTTGAGGTTGCTGTGATTATCACAGACTCCAATGAGAAAGTAATTTTCATGAATAAAATGGCGGAGACGCTTACCGGTTGTCTGAAACAGGAGGCGCTGGGAAAGGACATTGCAATTGCAATGAAAAACTCAGGAGCCGAAACGAAAAGTGTTTTCAAAACACTTGCACACACAGTTGTTGGCGAAGCACAGAAACTCGACAGTGATGCCGAAGTGCCGATATCAAATGGTGCTGCTGAACACAAAGTTGCCGTAAACACTTTCCCAATCCTTTCTGTCAACAATAAAATTAACGGGTGTGCTTTCGTGATGACTTCCCCCGGAAGAAAAGACGCGGTTCAGGAATCGAGCACAGATAAAAACCTTTTTAATTTTCTTGAAAATATTTACGCCAACAACAGTTTCTTTGTAAAAAAGGACTCTCGGTTTGTGAAGGTAAATTTTCAAGACATACTCTGGATCGAAGCATTGGACAACTACGTAATCATTAAGACCTCTTCAAAAGAACAGTTCATTCTTCACAGTTCAATGAAGGACATAGAATCCAAATTGCCTCAGCTTAATTTCGCCCGAGTACACAGATCTTACATTGTTCAGCTGGAGAAAATTAATGCACTCGAAGAGAATGCATGTATCATTGATGGCAACCGGATTCCAATCGGCAAATCATACAAAGACAATCTGATGAGTCGCCTGAACCTGTTCTGATAGACCCTGAACCGCACTTATCGGGACAATTTCTGAGTTGAAATTCAACCCCTGAGAGACTTTTTCTTCCGGATTTTAGTTCATGCTTACTTCATCCGATCCTGAAGAATTCGGAGGATATTCGTCTATAGATTCAGGCATACAAAACAGCCTCCCGCTTGCAGCAATCACAGCCTATTATTGAAGTAAAAGACCTTGTTAAAAATTACGGGGAACTTCTCGCTGTTCAGGGGATCACGTTTACTGTATTTGAAGGAGAAATTTTTGGCCTGCTGGGGCCCAATGGCGCAGGAAAGACCACCACACTGGAGATCATTGAAACGCTCAGGGATAAAACCTCTGGAGAAGTATTGGTTGACGGTTTTTCTGTAGACACCGAATCCGATGAGATAAAGAAAAACATTGGCGTGCAGTTACAGGCTGCAGGGTATTACCCTAGTCTGACACTGACAGAACTGCTCCGGCTTTTTTCGGGCCTGTACAATGTTCCTGTCAATCCCCGGGAAATGCTGAAACTTGTTGGACTGGATGACCGGGCCAAAGCAAAGTACAAGGAGTTGTCCGGCGGACAAAAACAACGGTTCTCAATCTGCACCACATTAATTAATCGTCCCCGTGTAGTTTTTCTGGACGAACCAACTACTGGACTGGATCCGCAGGCGAGAAGAAACCTCTGGGACCTCATCCGTCAGGTGAGAGATAAAGGCACAACTGTGGTCATCACGACACACTATATGGACGAAGCGGAGAATTTGTGTGACCGGGTAGCCATTGTTGAAAAGGGAAAAATTATTGCAATGGATACACCGGAGAATCTTATTGACAAACTTGTAGCAACAGGCTTTGAAAGAAGAAGAGAAGTGAAAAAAGCGAATCTGGAGGATGTGTTTCTTTCTCTGACTGGTCAGGAGTGGAGGGATGAATAAAGGCGCGTATAAAAATCAGATGAAAAAAACGCCCAGAGAATACAGCCAATGGAAAGCAATGATGGCAATCACCGTTGCCAGCCTTCGCTCCATTACCCGGAGCCCTTCGGCTGTGATTTTTAGCCTTGGCTTTCCACTTGTGTTCATTGTTGTATTTGGTTTCATCAGCGGCAACAGAATACAGCTCGGAATCGGTGTCGATTCTCGCTGTGATACTACTTCGACTATTTTCCAATCAATCCGCAGTGCCTCCAATGTGGAACTGGTTACGAATAAACAAAACGATGAGCTGAAGGAGCAATTAATCAAAGGAAGAATTGACGCCATCCTTTATATCCGGAGGGAGAACAATTCTTCGGATGGAAAAACGGTTGAATTGATCACGTCCAAAGCGAGCCGGGAAAAAGGGGCGTTCGTCGAATCCATGCTCTCCAGTATTATCGACAAACAGAATATTGCTTATTTCCGTGCCCTCAGCAAGGAACAGGAGAATGAAGATTCGGGGTCTGGTGTTTGGGCAAATAATCTGGCTCAGCTCAAGCAATCAGAAGTTGAAGGCCGGGAATACAAGATGATTGACTTTATCCTTCCCGGGCAATTGGGATTTTCTATTTTAAGCGCAGGCGTTTTTGGAACAGCGTTTGTTTTTTTCTCGCTGAGACAAACACTTGTTCTGAAAAGATTTTTCGCAACACCCATAAGTAAAACCTTTATTGTTCTTGGCGAAGCGTTGAGCAGATTAATATTTCAGCTTGCCGGCTCACTCATCATCATATTGCTTGGCAAATTCGTATTTGGATTTACACTGATAAACGGAGTCTGGACATTGATCGAAATGCTGATTCTTTCTGCGATGGGCCTGATCGTTTTTATGGGATTTGGTTTTGTTGTTTCCGGAATCGCAAAAAACGAAAGTGCGATTCCTCCCATTGCGAATATTGTGACATTGCCCCAATTTCTACTCAGTGGAACATTTTTTCCAATTGATGCGTTTCCTCCCTGGCTTCAAACAATCTGCAAAGGATTGCCGCTAACATATCTGAATGATGCATTGCGGAAAGTTGCTTTCGAAGGAGCAGGGTTAGTCGATGTTTCCCATCAGATTTTGATTATCGGTTTGTGGGGGGTAATCGTATATATTGCAGCAGTGCGGTTTTTCAGATGGGAATAAGCAGGTTGCCGGAAATACTTTTATTTGGTCATAAAACCGCAAGATTTCATACCATTGATGTACAATGGCTTACAAAGTATTGCTACCTTTGTTATCAGGAATTAATTCTTTAAGCGCATGAAAGTTCTTGCCCCTTTTTGGGTGAGTGTATTCAGGTTTTTTACATCGATGTTTTTGCTGTTTCCCGCATTGGCCATCGGTCAGTCCGGAAAAAACGGGGCGAAATCAATCAGCAGTTCATTGAGTGTAAATGAGTACACCACGCTGGCCGCAGATGCCAGTAGCGGAGCAACTGCAATTGCTGTGTCGAATTCATCCCTGAACACCAATGGTTATTTTCCGGGTCCGCTCGCAGCGGGGGATCTCATCTTTATCATTCAGGTACAGGGTGTAAACATCGGTTCAGCAGACGATACAACTTATGGTGCAATTCTCAATTACAACAACTGCGGAAATTATGAATTCGCAGAAGTTGTTTCTGTTCCCAATGGGTCAACCATCAATATTGCCTGCGCACTTCAAAAGAACTATTCGACTTCCGGAAGAACCCAGATTGTTCGTGTTCCACGCTACTCCACATTGACTATCAATGGCGCGGGTACATTAACCTGCCCTTCCTGGAACGGCTCTACAGGCGGAGTGCTTGTTGTCGAGGTACAGGGAAACACCTCCATCAATAGTGGAGGAAAAGTGGATGTGAGTGGAAGAGGATTTCGTGGTGGAGCATTGCTTGAAAATAATGCGACCTGGGGAGTACTGAATTACAGGGATCCTCAATCTGCTTATGGAGGAGAAAAGGGCGAAAGTGTCTTTGGCTACCAATCGGATTACGATGCGGTGAACGGAAGGTATTGCAAAGGAGCTCCGGCAAACGGCGGCGGTGGAGCCAGCGCTCACAATGCCGGCGGTGGTGGTGGCAGTAATGCCGGAAGTCTTGCAAGCTGGACCGGTCGCGGGACACCGGATATTTCAACCGCTTCCTGGGCGAATGCGTGGAACCTTGAATATTCCGGTTTCTCAAGCACGACATCCAGCGGAGGAGGAAAAGGCGGATATACTTTTTCTTCTTCCGATCAAAATGCACTTTCCGTCGGAACGTCGAATTCTGTTTGGGGGGGTGACGCAAGACGTGATAACGGTGGAAGAGGTGCCCGGCCCCTGGATTATACCACCGGACGAATTTTCCTGGGCGGAGGTGGTGGAGGAGGTGATCAGAATGATAATTATGGAGGAGCAGGAGGGGCTGGCGGTGGTATAGCTTACCTGATGGTACAAGGAGATATTTTTGGCGCTGGGCAGATACTTGCAAACGGATCAAATGGATCAGGCACCGTTTCAACCGGAACGGATGGTTCCGGTGGCGCTGGGGCAGGTGGAGTTATTGTACTCAATGCACTGGGAACAATTTCCGGCATTTCTGCAAGCGCAAACGGGGGAAATGGAGGAAATCAGACGGTTGGTGCCTTTACAATTGAAGCAGAAGGCCCTGGTGGTGGTGGTGGCGGCGGTTATATCATGATATCGAATGGTGTCATTACACGAACAGCGAACGGAGGCAACAACGGCACAACGAATTCCCGCGGACTGACCGAGTTTCCTCCAAATGGCGCAACAAAAGGCGGGGCAGGAATTGCAAATGCAA
>DAORHY010000091.1:0-11408 GCA_035438225.1 Bacteroidia bacterium | reverse complement strand
ATTGCCAATGGTGCAGAACCCTGGCAGTTCCCGAAGTCGGAGGATCTCTCTGAAATCAAGGTGCAGTTTGCCAAACCTGCAAGTGACGGAACCAAATTTTTACCCTACAAACGAAACGAATTATTGGCACGTCCATGGGCCATTCCTGGAACGAAAGACCTTGAACACCGTATTGGTGGTTTGGAGAAACAGCACGAAACCGGGAATATCAGTTATGATCCGGTGAACCATGAATTCATGGTAAAAATGCGTGAAGCCAAAATTGAAAAAATCGCCGACTACATTCCGGAAATTCAGCCAGAAGTAGGCTCAAATAAAGGTAAAATGCTGGTGTTGGGATGGGGATCTACTTTCGGAGCGATCAAGAGTGCTGTTCTCAAAGCACGCAGCAAAGGGTACGATGTTTCCCATGCGCACCTCCGTTATATCAAACCTTTCCCGAAAAACCTGGGAGAATTACTGTACAATTTCGAACATATCCTTATTCCGGAATTGAACTGTGGTCAGCTGATCAAAGTTATTCGTGACAAATACCTGATTCCTGCCGAAGCATTGAACAAAGTTCAGGGTCTGCCATTTAGTGCAGAAGAAATCTTTACAAAAATAGAAGAGACACTGAAAAAATAATTCTGAATTTAGTTTACACACATAACATTAATTTATAGCATGGAAATTCCAAGCACTCCGGTTGAAAAATTCACATCAAAGGAACTTGCAACCGACCAGGAAGTCCGCTGGTGCCCGGGTTGTGGAGACTACTCGATTTTAAAGCAGGCGCAAACCGTGATTCCTGACCTCGGCATTCCGCGGGAAAATATCGTGTTCATTTCCGGTATCGGATGCTCCTCCCGGTTTCCGTATTACATGGAAACTTACGGGATGCACTCCATTCACGGCAGGGCAACGGCCATTGCAAGCGGGCTGAAAGCTTCCCGTCCGGAATTAAGCATCTGGATTGTTACCGGTGACGGTGACGGATTGTCGATCGGGGGGAATCATACCATCCACATGCTTCGCAGGAATTTCGACGTGAATATCCTGTTGTTCAACAATGAAATTTACGGATTGACAAAAGGACAATATTCGCCCACCTCGGAAGAAGGCAAAGTTACCAAGTCGACACCGATGGGATCCGTCGACCATCCTTTCAACCCGATTGCTTTGTGCATGGGAGCAGATGCAACTTTTGTTGCCCGCTCCATGGACCGCGATCCAAAGCATTTGCAAGCCGTCCTCAGGAGAGCAAACGAACACCGCGGTGCATCTTTTGTGGAGATCTATCAGAACTGTAATGTTTTCAATGATGGAGCATTCGAGGTCTTTACCGAAAAGTCGTCCAAGAAGAATGAAACCTTGTTTATGGAAAGGGGAAAGCCGCTGATCTTCGGAGATAACAGCGATAAGGGAATTAAGCTGGACGGATTTACTCCTGTCGTAGTAACATTGGGTGATGGTGTCTCGGCTGACGACTGCTGGATCCACGATGAAACAGACAGGGTGAAGGCAGGGATCCTTTCACGCTTCTTTGACAATCCGCACAATCCGAATCACCTGCCACGTCCATTCGGTGTATTTTATGTCGAAGACCGCGGTTGTTACGAGGAGAAAATGAAGATGCAGATTACGGAAGCGACAAATAAAAAAGGCGCCGGTGATCTTGACGCATTGCTCCGGGGCCGTGAAACCTGGACCATCAATTAATACAAATCAATCAATTTTAAAGCGCAGGAATATTGCTGCGCTTTTTTTCTGCCGGTAGTCCATAAAAAAAGCGATCCGTTACATTACGGATCGCTTTTTTATTTTGAGTAGTTGCTGATCAGAAGTTGAAGTTGATTCCAATCCTCGCCAAGGAGATGTCATAACCGACCTCTGCGAAGGCGCCGATGTTCGGAGAGAAATTGTATTTCGCTCCGATAAACAATCCGCTTACGATACTGGTGCTGGAGTAATTGTAGCTGGAATAATGGTATCCGTATGTCGCATAGTAATAATCATAATACGTGTCTTTGTAGCTGTTGAAACGAAGACCTACAGTCACACCTGCATATGGATCGAACTTGTTGTTCTTATCCTTCAGGATCGTCAGGTGATACGTGCCTCTTACACCCACAATGATATTGGTCCAGGTAGCTTTGTAATCGCCATAGCCATATTTATACGATGCAGATTTGTATCCGACAATACCGCCGATACCGATTGTTCCGGGTCCGACTTCGCCAACAATACCGTGGTCATACGTTAATGCCAGGGCAGGAGAGCTGCTGTAACTGCCATAATAGCTGTAGCTTACTCCGAAGCCGACAGACAATCCGATGGTTTTGGATCCTTTGTCGAATGCAGGTTCATTTCCGAAAACTGTCGTTGGTACTGCTTGCAGAAACAGGATGCATGCGGCTGCCAAAACAGTTTTAAAAGATTTTGCGATGTGTAGATTGTTTTTCATGTTCGAAGATATTGTTTGGGTTAATAGAAATAGATCAGCTGCAAATGTATTTATTTGATACGATGAAAGGAAGCAATGAACGTCAGGAATAACACTTTGTTTTCGCTCTTTCCATTCAATTGATGTAAAATTAACAAGAGAAAGAAGATAACATACGATTTTGTAAATTTTTTAATAAACAAAAATCACATCAGGACAGGTATTTTCCAACGATCGGCAGTCTTCGCCCCATGCCGAAAGCTTTTGGAGAAACCCGGAGGATTGGAGGAGTCTGATACCGTTTGTATTCATTGGTATTCACGAGTTTCATGATGCGACGGATCAGGGCTTCGTCAAATCCTGTCGCTATCAGTTCTGCAGGGCCTTTTCGTTGTTCAATGTAGTGATACAGAACTTTGTCAAGGATGTCATAATCGGGCAGGGAGTCAGAGTCTTTCTGATTCGGCCTGAGCTCTGCGGAGGGTGGTTTTGTGATGATTGTTTCCGGGATAATTTCTTCATCCCGGTTAATAAACCGGACCAATTCGTAAACTTCCGTCTTGTACACATCCCCGATAACAGAGATGCCGCCACACATATCCCCGTATAAGGTTCCGTAACCAACTGCAATTTCACTTTTGTTGGAAGTGTTCAGCAGGATGTATCCGAATTTATTTGACATCGCCATCAGCAACACACCCCGTGTCCTTGCCTGGATATTTTCTTCAGTGACGTTGAACGGAAGATTGTTAAATTGAGAACGGAGTGTTTCAAGGAATTGATTGTATACCGGAGCTATCGGAATAATTTCATGCTGTATGCCCAGGTTTTGTACGAGCTGTATTGAATCGTCAACGGAACCGGCAGATGAATATTCAGATGGCATCAGTAACACTTTCACGTTTTCAGCTCCCAGAGCACGTGCAGCCAGGACAGCAACCAGGGAGGAATCGATACCACCGGAAAGTCCGAGGATCGCTTTGCTGAAACCCAGTTTTTTAAAATAGTCATGAATTCCCACGACAAGCGCATCGTGAATACGTTCTGTTTTGTTTTCAGGGTAAATGTATTTTTCGGTTTTGTCACCGACTTTGGTAAGCGTTCTTTTTTCAGCGTTAAAATCGAAAATGGCAAGATCTTCTTTCAGAAAATTTAACTGATGAATAAAATTCCCTTGTGCATCCAGGGCGAGTGATCCACCATCGAAAATGAGTTCTGTCTGGGCACCGGCATGGTTTACATAGAGTAGTGGCAAGCGGTATTTCCGGACGTTTCTGACCAGAATATCTTTCCTTGATTCGGCCTGTGCGTAATGAAATGGCGAGGCGGCGATGTTGATCATCAGGGAGGGCTGCTCACGGATGAGCTCATCCATCGGGCAACTGATGTACATCGGATCGTCATCGATGTTCCACAGGTCTTCGCAAATGGTGAGGGCAATTTTAATATTGTCAATCTCGATGCAATGAAAGTGCCGGTTCGGTTCAAAGTACCTGTATTCATCGAAGATGTCGTAATTCGGTAAAAGTGCTTTGTGAACCTTGTCGATAATTTTTCCTTCGGAGAGGACGAAAGCTGAATTGAAAAGGTTCTTTCCTTCCCGTTTGGGGTTCACGCCTGGAAGTCCGACAATTGCTTTGATCCCCGTGCATACCGAGGCAATGTCAAGTGCAGCGTGTTGGGAACGGTTGATGAAATCGTCAAATTCCAGGAAATCGCGCGGTGGATAACCGCAGATGGAAAGTTCAGAAAAGACAATAAGGCCGGCACCCTGATTTTTAGCCAACTGAATGGCTGCCTTCATTTTGCGGACATTCTCCGTAAAATTACCGATCACATAATCTAACTGGGCAAGCGCTATGTACATAAAATAAAAAATCCCATCCGGTTTGTTCGCCGGACGGGACAAATGTATGGAAACCTTGCTTAGAATAAAATTCCAACCGTCAGGGCCAGATAGTTGCTGTTTACTTTCAGATTGTCTGCATCTTCCACGTCCAGGAAGCCATTATTGAACTGGACCCCAACCAGAAGGGTGGTGGATCCGCTGAGAGTGTATTCAACGCCGCCGCCGATGATCATGGAAAGGTTAAAGGAGTTGATGTCGTCTTTAATATCTGCTTTATCTTCAGACGCAACATTTGTGACTCCGCTGCTCTGTGTTGTGAATTTATTATCCGCTTTGGCCCTGATGTTTAATCCCGGGGATACACCAAACTGAAGGTAATACGTGAGGTAGCCGATCTCATTGGTTTTTAATTTCAGTGTCAATGGAATTTCAACGTACTGAAGCGTTATACCCTGTTCGGCAGTGATGATGGAATCACCGCCTCCGGTATTCGGGACAGTGAATATGGATTTCAATTTGCCTCCGCGGTAAGCGATGTCAATTCCGGTTGCAAAGGCATACCGTTTGGTGAAGTTAAACTCTGTCATTAATCCATAACTGAATCCGAATTTGGATCCATTGGCGGACACATTTTTAGAATCTGTTCTTAACCATGCGAAAGAAGGTGCAGCCTTCAATCCGAAGTGAAATGTTGTTTCGTCCTGTGCAAGCATTGGGAATGAATAGATCATCAGGATGCTGAGGAAAATTATTTTCTTCATTTTCATTTTGGAAATTTTTGATGAATACTGTTTAGTGCCGTTTCAATTCGGTATTTTTGCCTTGAATTTATTACAATGGTAATGAAAATAATGCCACGACGGACGCACCCGGGCACAGTCTTTATATACATTCTGATGTTGATTACGTCCTGTACCGGAGATTCTCAAAAGCCAGATGTTGAGGCAGTGGATGTCAAAATTGAAGTTCGTCGTTTTGAGAAGGACCTGTTCGGTTTGGATACCAATAGTATACATGTTTCACTGAAAGATTTAAGAGAAAAATACGGGGAGTTTTTCGATTTGTTTGCCTACCGGATTACCAGCCTTGGGTCACCGGATTCCAGTCTTATGGAAAGTAAATTCAGGCAATTTGTCACGGATACGAATTTCAGGGCGGTGTACACGGATATCGAACATGTGTTTGGCAACGGAGATGTTCTAAACATGCAATTGACGCAGGCATTCAAATACTACCATTACTATTTTCCGGGGAAAAAGGTTCCTGCTGTGATTACCTATCTTTCGGCCTTTTCTTTTCCTGTTGTTGCAGATTCAAATTTGCTGGGTATCGGACTGGACATGTATCTCGGTACAGGGTACCGTTATTATTCTACAATTGAGCCGCCATTGCCTTTTTATCTGCGGAGCCGGATGACAAATGAATACGTTGCCGTTGATGCATTGCGCGGATGGTTGCAAAGCGATTATATGGCAGATGAATCACAGGCGAAAATGATTGATATGATGGTTTCACAGGGTAAAATAATTTACGCACTGGGCCTGCTTTTTCCGGAAATTCCGGATACTTTAAAAATCGGGTATACCGGCAGCCAGCTGAGCTGGTGCAGAGAGAATGAATCCAGAATATGGTCTTTCTTCATCGACCAGCAGTTGCTTTTTACAACCGATCCGAATGTACTGATGAAATACGTGAATGATGCCCCTACAACCAATGGGTTTCCGAAAGAATCTCCGGGGAATATCGGACAATTCATCGGCTGGAAAATTGTTGAATCTTACATGGAACACCACAATCAGATTTCTTTGATGCAGCTGATGGAAGAAAAGGACCTGCAGAAAATATTCAGAGAATCCAGGTACAAACCGGCCAAATAAATTACGTTCATTTTATACCGAAGAGAAAAATACGACAAGCCATATGAAAACTTCTGAAATAAAATTCCTGGTGACCCTCGATGAAGATAAAGTTCCTGCAAAGCTGGAATGGGAGGCAACCGATAGCGGAATCAATGGTCGTAAACCATGCAATGCGACCATGATGTCTATCTGGGATCCGAAAGACAATACCACACTAAGGATCGACCTGTGGACAAAGGACATGCTTGTGGAGGATATGAAGCGTTTCTTTTACGAAAATTTTGTGACCATGGCCGATACCTATCAGCGAGCGACGAATGATCCCGAACTGGCTACTGAAATTCGTCAGTTTGCTGAAATGTTCGGAAAAAAAATAGTGCAGACTGCAGGAAAATAATCAAGATTTTAATTTCAGGGAAGCCTCCGGCTTTACGAAATCCTTATTGATTTGCTCCAGGTAATCCAGAATTTCATCCCGGCCTGATTTTTTCTCGGCAGAACTAATGAACAACATGGGAAGTTCATCCCAGGATTTTTTCAATTCTTTTTTATACGCCTCGACGGAATAGATAATTTGTTGCTTTGATAATTTATCTGCTTTGGTGAATACAATTGCGAGTGGAATATTGTTTTCTCCAACCCATTGAATAAAAGCCAGGTCAATTTTCTGAGGATCCAGCCGGATGTCTACGAGAATAAAAACAGTCATCAGGTTGGTTCTTTTCAGAAGGTAATCGCGAATCATTTTATCCCATGTGGATTTCGCCGTTTTGGATACACGGGCGAATCCATAGCCCGGAAGATCCACGAGATACCAGGCTTCATTGATCATAAAATGATTAATGAGTTGTGTCTTCCCGGGAGTGCCTGAAGTTTTTGCCAGTCCTTTTCTTCCCGTGAGCATATTGATCAGCGAAGACTTTCCGACGTTGGATCGTCCGATGAATGCGTATTCCGGCAAAGCCGGTTCGGGACATTTTGTATAGGTTGTCTGGCTTGCAATAAAACGCGCTTCGCGAATGGTCATCGGGGTGAAATTAATAGAGAGTAAAAACGAAGCGGTGAACAAATCAGGCTGACTTAAGCTTTTTTAGCCAGGCGTCAAGGGTATCGTTAAATTCTTTTGGTTGTTCCATCATTGGTGCGTGGCCGCATTTGTCAATCCAGAAGAGGTCGCTCTTTGGAAACAACCTGTGGAATTCTTCTGCGACATCCGGAGGGGTGATGGTGTCTTGTTTTCCCCAGATCAGGCAGACGGGCATTTTCATGTCTTTCAGATCTTCACTCATGTTGTGCCGTATCGCTGATTTTGCAAGGCTGAGTATACGGATCAGTTTGCCTTTGTCGTTCACGATACCGAAAACCTCATCGACAAGTTCTTTGGTTGCAGTAGTGGGATCGTAAAAAGTATATTCAACTTTTGATTTGATGAAATTGTAGTCTTCGCGTTTCGGGAATGTGCCTCCCATGGCATTTTCGTACAATCCCGAACTGCCGGTCAGCACCATGGCGCGGACAACATCGGGGTGCTTTTTTACATACACGAGGGTGACATGACCCCCGAGGGAATTTCCGATCAGGATGGGGTTCGTGTAGTGTTTGAAAGTAATAAAGTCGTGAACGAAATCAGCGAGAGCTCTTACATTGGTATTGAGTACCGGCAACGTATAAATGGGCATTAATGGAATAATGACCCTGTATTCCTTTGAAAATTTTTCCACAACATCCATCCAGTTGCTCAGTGCTCCAAACAAGCCGTGCAAAAGAATCAACGGTTCTCCCTGTCCTTCTTCGATGTACTGAAAATCGTTTTCGCGTTTGATTTCGTAACGCATACTGAATTGTTTTTCCAAATGTATAGAAAAAAAGAAAAACGCCGCGGACTTAAAAATTGTTTGCGGTGTGATTATTCAACAAAGCGCTGCAACGAGTAGGGTATTTCCCGGATTGCATCCCCGAGCCCGCCTGCAAAACAATTTTCTGTTACCGGAATTACCCCGGAAGGGCGATTTCAGGTGCCTGTACGAGCAGTTAAAAGTTGTCAAAAATGATCCTTCGAACAGGTTTTTAAGCCTTGTTTTTTAACATCCGGATCGCCCCCGTCCTTTGGAAACCCTTATCCATGGCCTTGTTTAGAAAGTTTTCAACAAAGTGGAGAAAAGTGGTAGAAAGTGGGAATTTAATTTCTACATTAGCGCATCTAAAAATCAGTGATGGCGGGTTATATCGGAGAGTTTCCGTGCACGATTGATGCAAAAGGGCGATTCCTCCTTCCGGTTGCTTTGAAAAAGCAGATCCCGGTGAAGGAGCAAAAGCATTTTGTAGTACACCGCGGTATTGAAAAACACCTGATCCTGTACACAAAAAAAGTGTGGGATAAAATCAGTGAAGAGGTGAATGAGCTGAATGTTTACATCCGGAAGAACCGGGAATTCATCCGCAAATTCAACCGCGGTGCAACAGAGATTGAACTGGATGGAACCAACCGCCTGCTGTTGCCCAGAACACTCGCTGATTTTGCAGGCATTGAAAAAGACATTGTGCTCTTTGCATATGGTAACCGCATCGAAATCTGGTCACAATCAGAATACGAACGGATGATGAAAGAAGATTCTTCGGATTTCGCTCAACTTGCAGAAGAAGTGATGGGTAAGAAGCAACGGAATGACGACGAGCTATCATGAACCTGTCCTGTTAAGGGAAAGCGTGGATGCTCTTGACATCATCGCAGACGGGGTCTACGTAGACGTGACATTTGGCGGAGGCGGACACAGCCGGGAGATTCTTGGCCGCCTGGGCCCGAAAGGAAAGCTGGTCGCCTTCGATCAGGATGAAGATGCACAGAAAAATACGATCCACGATCCGCGCTTCATCCTTGTCCGGCACAACTACCGGTACGTCCTGCAGTTTCTCCGCTATTACGGATTGCTGCCTGTAGATGGTTTGCTCGCTGATCTCGGAATTTCTTCGTTCCAGATTGATGAGGCGGCAAAAGGATTTTCCATCCGCTTCAATGCTCCTCTGGATATGAGGATGAATCAGCAATCGGAATTGACGGCAGCAAGGGTTGTGAATGAATACACGGAACAGGATCTCTTGCGTGTATTTTCCGAATACGGAGAAGTCAGAAATGCAAAAAGCCTTGTGCGGCGGATTGCAGAAGAGAGAAAAGGGAGGGTGATCGATGAGATCGAAGATTTTAAAGCACGGATTGCACCCTGTGTTGACAGGCAGCACGAGTCTCAATACTATGCCAAAGTGTTTCAGGCTTTGCGGATTGAGGTGAATGATGAATTGGGGTCATTAAAAGAATTGCTGATTCGTTCTGCAGAAATTATTAAACCCGGAGGACGGCTGGTGGTTATCGCTTACCATTCACTGGAAGACAGGCTGGTTAAAAATTTCATCACACGGGGAAAGTTTGAGGGAGAAGCGGAGAAGGATCTATTTGGAAATACAACGGACTTGCCCTTCAGGGCATTAACAAAAAAGCCATTGGAAGCGGGAGTCGTGGAAACAGAGCGCAATCCAAGGGCGCGCAGTGCAAAACTCAGAATCGCAGAACGGATATAGAATATGGCAGAGAACAAACTAAAGGCTGAAGCTCCTGAAGAGCCGGTTCAGGAACCCAAGCCGAAAAAACGCACTTCGCGCCCGGCCAGGCGCCTGATCAAACTGGTAAATGTTTTCGGTGTTCTTGACAGAAACCAGATCGTGCATGCAATGCCGTTTATCCTTTTTGTTACACTGCTCATCATCGGCTATATCGCCAACAGTTATTATGCAGAACGCGTGATCCGTGAAATCGACCGCACAAAAACCGAACTGAAGGAAAAACGCGCGGAATACATTTCTACAAAATCCTTACTGATGAATAACAGCCGGCAATCGCAGGTGGCAGGAGCATTGGTACCGGCAGAAATTAAAGAAACAACGGAGCCTCCAAGGATGATTGTTGTCCAGGATCCCATCAAGAAAAAAAAGTAAGGCAACGGAAAGACCATGGACGTTAAAAAAGATATTCTTTGGAGGATATACCTCGCGTTTCTGCTCATCTGTGGAATGGGCCTGGCCATCATTGTGCAAATCGTTCGCATTCAATTTGTCCAGGGTGATGAATGGAAAGCGAAGCAGGATAGTATGACCCTGACATTCGAACCCATTGAAGCATCCCGTGGAAATATTTTTTCGGATGACGGAAGTTTGCTCGCCACTTCTGTTCCCATTTATGATATCCGCTTTGACACCCGCGCTACAGCATTGACCGACGAAGTGTTTAATGCCGGTGTTGACTCCCTTGCGCAATCTTTGGCTCTGTTGTTTAAAGACCGCTCCTGGCAGGATTACCATCAAGAACTCAAAGAAGCACGTAGGGAAAAGAACAGGTATTACCTCATTCAAAGAAACGTCGGATTTACAGAGCTCCAGCAAATAAAAAAGTTTCCGCTACTCCGCATGGGACGCAACAAAGGCGGCCTCATCATTGATGAAAAGAACATGCGGCAACTGTCGTTTGGACACCTTGCTTCCCGCACAATCGGTACAGTGCGCGACATCAAGCCGGTGGGTGTTGAAGCGTCATTTAATAATGATCTTAAAGGAACCGGCGGTACACGGCTGATGCAGCGTATCGGTGGCAATGTAAAAGTTCCTGTCCGTGACAAAGATGAAGTAGAGCCAAAGGACGGAAACGATTTGGTGACGACTCTTGATATTAATATCCAGGACGTTGCAGAACATTCGCTCGAACAACATCTGCGCGACCACAATGCAGATCACGGCTGTGCAGTGCTCATGGAAGTTTCAACGGGAGCCATCAAAGCCATTGCAAATTTATCGCGGACGAAAGAGGGAGATTATGTTGAGAATTTCAATTATGCAATTGCAGAGGCATCTGAACCGGGCTCAACATTTAAACTGGCTTCCGTCATGGCAGCGCTGGAAGACGGCCTCATCGATTTAACGGATACGGTAAATGTTGGTAATGGTACAACTGTCTATTACGGCAAGAAAATGCCGGATGCGCATCCGCCGAAATCCAGCAAGTTGTCAATACAGCAGGCTTTTGAGACATCTTCCAATGTCGGGATTTCAAGAGTGATCTATCAGCATTATTTGAAAAATCCGGAATCCTTTATTGCACGACTGAAATCCTTCGGGCTTTCCGAAAAATTAGGCCTCCAGATCGAAGGCGAAGGTCAGCCGTTTATTAAAAATGTGACGGATAAAAGCTGGTCAGGTCTCTCCCTGCCATGGATTTCCATCGGATACGAAT
>DAORHY010000090.1:0-11471 GCA_035438225.1 Bacteroidia bacterium | reverse complement strand
GGAGTACTGAACAATGTTTTCTTCTCCTCGGCTGCCGGCGGACAGGGAATGAAAACCATAACGTACGAATACACGGATCCCGGCACCGGCTGTACAAACGCTGTTGATCAACCGCTTTATGTCGATATCTGTACAGGGCTATACGATGATTTCCGGAATCCATCCGTTTCGGTGTACCCGAATCCGGCCGGAGATGTTGTGCAACTGGAAATAAACTCAGCACGAATTCTGGTCGATCCCATTGAATTCATTGACATCACCGGGAAGCAGGTTTTAAAATTGAGTCCTGCACATGCTTCCACTGTAAAAAATGTATACACTGTGAATACGTCACAGTTTTCATCGGGTGTGTATTTCATTAAAATCAATACAGATTCCGGAAGTCAGTACACACGCCTGTTGATAGAGCATTGAACTGCACCGGGTGAAAAAAAAAGCACCCCGGAAAGTATTCCGGGGTGCTTTTTTTATTTGTTGAAAGAACCGTTTTTCATCAACGGCGAAATTCATCCGGGTTATTGTCCCAGGATCCATGCAAACATTAACGGGGCAACGATCGATGCATCACTTTCCACGATAAATTTCGGTGTATCGATCCCCAGTTTTCCCCAGGTAATTTTTTCATTCGGAACGGCACCTGAATACGAACCATAACTCGTTGTGGAATCGCTGATCTGGCAGAAGTACGACCAGAACGGAACGTCGTGCCATTCCAGGTCCTGGTACATCATTGGAACTACGCAGATGGGAAAATCACCGGCAATACCTCCGCCGATCTGGAAAAAACCAACCCCTTTGCCTCCGCTGTTATTCCTGTACCAATCGGCCAGCCAAACCATGTATTCGATTCCGCTTTTCATGGTGGTGGCTTTCATCTCGTTCTTAATCACATAGGAAGCGAAAATATTTCCCATCGTAGAATCTTCCCAGCCCGGCACTACGATCGGAAGATTTTTTTCCGCCGCAGCAAGCATCCAGGAATTTTTAGGATCAATTTCATAATATTGTTTCAGGTCGCCGGAGAGCAACATTTTGTACATGTATTCGTGCGGAAAATAGCGTTCGCCTTTTTTGTCGGCATCATTCCACACTTTGAAAATATGTTTTTGCAAACGCCGGAACGCTTCTTCTTCGGGAATGCAGGTATCCGTAACACGGTTGTAATGATTCTCCAGCAGATCCCATTCTTCCTGCGGGCTCAGGTCGCGGTAATTCGGAACACGTTTGTAATGGTTGTGTGCCACGAGGTTCATGATGTCCTCTTCCAGGTTTGCTCCGGTACAGGAAATGATTGCCACTTTATCCTGACGGATCATTTCTGCAAGCGAAATCCCCAACTCCGCAGTGCTCATCGCTCCTGCAAGTGTGATCATCATTTTTCCGCCTTCATTCAGGTGCTGCACGTACCCTTTGGATGCATCCATCATCGCGGCGGAATTGAAATGCAGATAATTTCTCTCCATGAAAGAAGAGATTGGTCCTTTTGTCATTGTTTCTTTCTAAATAAACAGGTGGGCGAAGTTAGAAAAAGCAGGTACAATCGTCAAATAAACAAAGACTCTGTAAATGAAGTTATTAGCCCTGAGTGGCAGGATTGTATTCAGAACACTAAAGAATAATCACCGGATGCGAGGCCCTGCATGCACGTAAAAACAATTCAAGCTGAAGATCCTATCAGCCCTTCGGGCTTAAAAAAATTAGTCTGAAGATCTATTTTATGATTATTTCATCCCTTCGGGATTTCCACTATAGTCTGTCCGAACGATCGAATTTACTACCGCTAAAAGTCTTTGAGTAGTTTATTTAACGATGAAATGAGAATCTGCAAATGATGGTACACTTCCTGAGAAGATCAGATTGTGTTTCATATAAAACACACCATCCATGTTCAGTTCAATTCTTCCTGTTCATTCTGCTGGATAATTTTTCCGGAAATAAAAAACAATCGTTCAGGAGAAGGTTAAAAAAGATAAAGTACCGTGGTTTCACCAATATGCAGAAGCACACCACTTTTAGCAGTGAAGTTAAGCGATCCGATGCCCGGATAAAAAATAAAAAATTTCCGGCAATCAACCTGCTCAGCAACAATTTCGTTTATTCTTTTTAAAAAATTTCAGCACAACCAACAAAGCATTGAGGCAGTGCCTGACGCATCACTTCACCTTCTGTAACATGATCAGGTACGTCGGAAAGTGATCGCTGTAGCCGCCGGCGTATTTGTCGAAATCGTACGTGCGTTTGGGATATCCTTTGTACCGGCCGTCGGTTTGTACCATCCAGGGTTTGTTAAAAATTTTTGCATCCTGAAAAAAGAAACCGTCCTGGTTTTGATTGATGAAACCGAAAGAAATCATAATCTGATCGAACAAATTCCAACTGTCGTTATAGGCCAGGGTACCGATACCCTGCTTGTACATAGACACCCACGGATTGAACAAGCCGCCTCTTTGGACTTTCTCTTTTTCGCCTTTGGCACCGAGCACCACTGCCACACTCGGACTTACGGGATCATCGTTAAGGTCACCCATGACCACAATTTTTGCATCCGGATTGAGCGCAGTGATCGAATCAATTTTGTGTTTGCAAACCCTGGCAGCGCTGGCCCGGCCGGGAGCACTGACCTCTTCGCCTCCCCGGCGCGAAGGCCAGTGATTCACGAACACATGCAACGGTTCCCCGGCAAACATTCCATAAACATAAAGTACATCGCGGGTCTTGCGGATGGTACTGTCCAGGTTGTACAACAAGACATTGAGCGGTTCACTGAATTTTGGCGTAAAATATTTCGGGTTGTACAGCAAAGCAACATCAACGCCGCGTTCGTCCGGTGAATCATAATGAACCACCTGGTAATTCCTGCGGATCAGCGAAGGCTGACGACACAGATCTTTTAATACTGCCTCGTTTTCAATTTCCGCACAACCGATCAGTGCCAGTCCGTCCGGTGTTTTATCCGTTCCTACCTGTGACAACACTTCTGACAAATGATTGATCTTGTCAAGGTATACTTCACCGGTATAATGTTTGGATCCTTCGGGTAAAAATTCTTCATCGCTGACTTTTGGATCATTGATCGTGTCGTAAAAATTTTCCAGGTTATAAAAACCAATCAGCGATACTTTGTAAGTACTTTTCTGGGCATTGGCAAAAACAGTCAGCAAAGTAAAAACGCTGAAGAGGCAGATTGTTTGTTTTCTCATTTTATTTACCTGGTTCTAATGATTCGGGCGGCAAACATACAAAAAGGCAGTGTGTTGCCGATGATCCTTCCCTGAATTCATCCATTCTTCTGAAATCAAACATAAAAATGACATTTGGATTAAAAAATGCAGCTTCCCTTTCGTTCATTCCAACAAACTCGTTGTTGAAAAACGAAGATTTTATCAGAAGATTGCTTTAAAACCAACATTCTCCTGATTTCCTGATGAATTAATACGGAAATAACAAACCATTATAAGCAACTTTTGCTAATTTGATTAGCTTTGTCCCCCCTAAATAAAGAAAGAAATCAGAACTATACCCTTTACTATGCGATCGAGAAAAACGCTTCTATTCATCCTCTGTCTGTTTTTACCCTTTCTCACATTTGCACAAACTGCAACTGTGAAAGGAACGGTGACGGACGAAGGTTACCGCCCTGTCAACGGTGCGAAAATTTCAATTAAATCCAGCGGTCATACCACCACCACGGATTCTACTGGTGCATTCATTCTGTTGAATGTACCGTACGGGAAACTTCAACTGGAAGTATCCAAAGACGGTATCGCCTCAACAACAAAGGAAATCGAAGTGAAAGATCCCGAAATGTCGGTTGCCGTAAATCTCGGGGATCAGACCACGGAAGGTATTCATGCCAACACCGAGAGTATTCCTACGGTTTCTCTCAATGAAGAGGAACTGCGCGAATCCTCTTCGCCATCTGTTGCAAGTGTGCTCACAGCATCGCGCGACGCATTTGTTTCCGCCACATCTTTTGTTTTCAGTGCCGCCCGGTTCAGAATTCGCGGGTACGATGATGAGAATTTTTACACGCTCATGAACACAGCCCCGATGAATGATATGGTCACCGGACGCAACCTGTATTCATCCTGGACGGGTTTAAATGATGTGATGCGTTCCCGGGAGTCCACGTTCGGACTTGCTCCCGCCACCTACTCTTTTGGTGCCCTGGGAGGAGTGACCAGTATCGACAGCCGTGCTTCCCATCAGCGCAAACAATTCCAGATTTCGTATTCGGCGTCCAACCGTTCGTATGACAATCGGGTGATGGCTACCTGGGGTTCCGGCCTCATGAAAGGCGGATGGGCAGTATCCCTTTCCTATTCCCGCCGCTGGGCCGATGAAGGTTTTGTAAAAGGAACTTTCTACGACGGACATTCCTATTTTCTGTCTGTAGAAAAAATCATCAACAGCAAGCATTCACTTGCCCTGACAAGTTTCGGTGCAATTACAAAAAACGGAAGGTCCGCTCCGGCTACCAAAGAGATGATGAACCTTGCGGATGATCATTATTACAATCCCAACTGGGGATACCAGAATGGTAAAGTGCGCAATGCCGTTGTCGGCGACGCTTTTCAACCGGTGACGATCCTGACACATGAATGGACGATTAACGAACGTTCTTCACTTGAATCTGCCGTTTCCTATCAATTTGGTTTGAGTAAGGTAAGCGGACTGGATTGGTACAATGCGGAAGATCCGCGTCCTGATTATTATCGCTACCTGCCAAGCTTCGATCCGAATTACGGGGAAGACAGCGCCAGTTACCTGACCTATTCGGCACAACTCGCAGATCTGCTCCGCAACAATGAATCCCTGCGCCAGATTCAATGGGATAAATTGTATGAATCAAATCAACTTCACGATACTACATTTAACGGCACTTCCGGAAAATGGGCCAAATACATTATCCAAAACCGTGTCATTGATACCAAGCGCGCCAACTTCAATACCATTTATAACCGTGTGGTAAACGATCACCTGGTATTCAACGGTGGTGCCACTTTCCAGTCGCAGACTTCACAATATTATAAAGAAGTCAAAGACCTTCTGGGTGCCGATTTCTTCACGGACCTGAATCAATTTGCCCAACAGGCAAATCCCCTGGATCCCAATGCAAATCAAAACGACCTCGACAACCCGAACCGCGTCCTCCACGAAGGCGATAAATACGGTTACGACTATACAGCACACGTGAGTAAAGGATCTGTCTGGGGACAGGGTGTATTCACCTATAACCGCGTTGATTTCTTTGTTGCACTTAATTTATCCAATACCAGTTTTTACCGCACGGGGAATGTCAGAAACGGAGTTTTTGCAAATTCTTCCTCCGGTGATTCCGAAAAACAAAATTTCTTTAATTATGCTGCCAAAGGCGGGGTAACCTACAAAGCAAACGGCAGAAATTATTTCTTTGCCAGCGTTGAAAACCTGACACGTGCACCCTTGTTTGACAATGCCTTCATCTCCCCACGGACAAGAAATACCCTCGCCAACGATTTGAAAGACGAATCTATCCTTTCGGTTGAAGGCGGATACTTACTGAAAGCTCCACGCCTGAAAGGGAAAGTCGTGGGTTACATGACACAGTACACGGACGGCACGGATACACGCAGTTTTTATGACGACGATTACCGCACCTTTGTGAACTATACATTGACCGGCATCGACAAACGGCATGTGGGATTAGAGGTTGCCCTTGATGCCAGCCTTGGAAAAGGATTCAGTGCAAATGCTGTTGCTTCGGTCGGACAATTCTTCTACTCTTCCCGTCCGCTCGCAACGACTACGCAGGATAACAAGGATACATTACTTGGCTCCAATGAAGTATTGTATCTTGAAAACATCCGCCTCGGAGGCGGTCCGCAAAGCGCCTACACCTTTGGACTGAATTACCGTTCCAAACGTTTCTGGTTTGTGAATGTGAACTTCAACTACTTCGATAACATTTACATCGACGCAAATCCGCGCCGTCGTTCCATTTCATCCCTCGACCTGGTGGATGCAGGCTCATCGAACTGGCAGCAAATCCTCCAGCAGGAAAAGGCAGAAGGACAATTCACGCTGGATGCATCGGCAGGCTGGTCCTGGAGGATGAACAACAAAATCAAATCCTTAAAACGTCCTTCTTATCTTGTGTTGAACCTGGGTGTTACCAATATTCTCAACAACCAGGACCTGATCAACGGCGGTTATGAATACAGCCGCTTCGATACGCAAAATAAAGACGTAAATAAATTTCCAAGCAAATACACGTACAGTTACGGCACCACCTTCTTCGCCAATGTAACTTTGCGTTTTAATTAATTCATCCAGAAATAAAAAAAAGACATCATAGATCATGACAACAATGAAAAGATTCACCGTCCTCCTCCGATTATTCATCCTGCTTGCACTTACGTCGGCTGTAATGTCGTCCTGCGTCAAGAAAGAATACGATGAGCCCACCACTTCCAATGTGGACCCGGCCCTGACTGTCACCCATTCCTTGAGCCAGTTTATTGCATTGGCCACCGGTCCGGTTCCGGTCCTGATTACACAGGATGTGATTATCGCCGGTATTGTGATTGCGGATGACGAATCCGGAAATTTCTACAAAGAAATTATTATCCAGGACAGCACTGCCGGACTCAGCATCAGTGTGGACGTTTCCAATTTCCACACAGAATATCCGATCGGCCGCCGGTTGTTCATTAAAGCCAAAGGGCTTTACCTGGCAGATGACGGCGACGGAAACTTCCAGATTGGCGTGAAAGACAACAACACCATCGGCCGTATTCCTTCCGCTTTGGTCGGACAATACATCGTAAAAGGCAAATGGGGATTGAACGTCACTCCGGCAAGCTACACCCTGAGCAGCCTGGGCACAGCTCCGTCAAACACACTGGTTAAAATCAGCGGTGTGGAATTTGTCACGGCAGATGCCGGCATCTCCTATGCAGACGCCATCAACCTGGTATCCAAAAACCGGGTGGTTGAAGATTGTTCAACACCTGCGAACACAGTAAAAATGTACAATAGCGGTTATTCTAAATTCGCCAGCGAAATCACACCGACCGGCAACGGAACAATTGTTTGTGTAAATAAATTTTACAATGGCAACCCTGAACTGATCATCCGCGATCCCCGCGATGTAAACATGCCGGATGTCCGTTGCGACGGCTCCACCGGGCAATTGACTCAAATGCCGATTGACAGCCTGCGTATGCTGTACACCGGAACAACGACTACCGGCCCGATTGGCCGGAAGATCAAAGGAATTGTAATTTCTGACCTGGTGAACAAAAATATCGATCCGAAGAATATGGTCATCCAGGATGGAACCGCCGGTATCACCGTGCGTTTCACTGCTGCACATACTTTCCCGTTGGGCGCAGAAGTTGAAGTTCGCGTTTCCGGACAGGAATTGTCGGAATATTCGGGTTTACTGGAAGTGAACTATGTTGACCTGGGCAACGCAATACAGACGGGAACAGGCACTGTAACACCACGTGTTGCAACCATCTCCCAGGTCATTGCAAATCTCCAGGCCTGGGAATCTACCTTGGTGACCATCCAGTCCGCCACGGCAACCGGTGCCGCTACTTATAGCGGCTCGAATACACTTACAGATGCCAGCGGTTCAATGACACTTTACACGCGCAGCCTGGCAACGTTCTCCGCAACGGCTTTGCCGGCGGGACCGAAAAATTTTACCGGGGTCGTCTCTGAATTTTCATCCGCAACAATTCCTGCTCAACTTTCGATCCGGAGTACCGCAGATGTTCAGTAAACAAATTTCATCTTTCAAAAAGCCCTGTGGAAATATCCACAGGGCTTTTTTCATTGCAGTCATCCGTACGTTGACAGCGAAAAGTTTGGATGCAATCCGGGCTATTGAACGAGGAACCTTTCCACAGTCTCAAAAAAAGATTTTGGATTTTCCGCATGCACCCAATGGCCGGCATCCGGGACGGTTACGATTTGCACATCACTAAAATCGTTTCTTATTTCCTTTTCATCTTCCGCCGAAATGTATCCGGAACGTTGTCCGCGAATAAAGAGTGCCGGAACCCGGACAGGCGTGTCCGGGAGAAATGCTTTACCGACAATGCCGATGTGTTTTTCAATGGAAGAAACATTAAACCTCCAGGCCAGTTTTTGATTTTCGTTCCAGTATAAATTTTTCAGTAAAAACTGCAGGGTCGACTCTTCGTGAATTGAAATCCGCAACTGTTCCTCCGCTTCCTTTCGGGTTGTGATAACATCCAGCGGAACTGAATTCAATGCCGACAGCACGCTCTGATGGTGCGGAGCATAATACCGGGGAGCAATGTCCACAACAATTAATTTTTCAATGCGTTCCGGATATTTTTCCGTAAAAAACATTGCCGTTTTTCCGCCCAGGGAATGGCCCAGCAAAATGACGTTGGATAAGCCTTCATCATCCATCAACCGGAGAATGTCTTCCACCATCAGTTCATAGGAAAATGCATCCGAATGCGGACTTCTTCCATGATTTCTCAAATCGATCGCATAACAGGAAAACCCAATGGAAGCGAAATGTTTTGAAAAACTCATCCAGTTATCTCCCAGACCAAAAAGACCGTGAAGAATAAATACCGGTTTGCCTTCTCCTGTTTTTTTGAAAAATAATTTCATGTAAATTTTTCAGGGAATAATTTCTATGCATTCAACTGCGCAGGCAGCGCAGGTACAACTGTACTGTATTTTCCAGTCCGTAATACAGTGCATCGGAAATCAACGCGTGCCCGATGGACACTTCCAGTAATCCGGGAACTTTGGTCCGGAAAAATCTCAGGTTGTCGAGATTCAGATCATGCCCGGCATTCAATCCCAGCCCCGCTCTGGCTGCCACTTTTGCTGCCTGTACATACTCCTGCACCGCTTTCTCCGGATGCACAGGAAATTCACGTGCAAAATTTTCCGTGTACAATTCAATGCGATCCGTACCTGTCTCTACCGCGAACTCCACCATTTTTTCATCCGGAGCGAGAAACAAAGACGTTCGGATTCCGAAACTTTTTAATTCAGCGATCACATCCCGGAGAAAAGACTGATGCATCGCAGTGTCCCATCCTGCATTTGATGTGAGCACATCCGGAGGATCCGGCACCAGCGTTGCCTGATCCGGCAAAACGTCTCTCACCAGTTCCAGGAAATCGCGTGACGGGTAACCTTCGATATTGAATTCTGTTGTGATGATTTCTTTCAGTGCATAAACGTCCTTTTTCCGGATATGTCGTTCATCCGGACGGGGATGCACAGTAATGCCTTCGGCACCAAAACGTTCAATGTCTGCTGCTGCTTTTATCAGGTCGGGAACATTCCCTCCCCGTGCATTTCGCAGGGTGGCAATTTTATTAATGTTGACGCTGAGACGAGCCATTTTGTGCTTCACAAAATTGTAAGAAGAAGCCAAAATTACAACAAAACATTCAGGGTAGCGTTCAATCAAAATGGAATCCTGAAGACTTTTTGGCTTGTCAGCTGCAGCGGATTACAGCGAAATGCACTGTTGGCAAGGCTTTTGAAGTGTAATAAATGAAAATATGTATGTTTGCACCCCGTTAAACCTTCGGGTTTAATTTTCCGTAAAAAAACCCATGATTGCCAAGGACCTGATCAATGATTCATTCCCTCCGCTCAAATTGAGCGACAGTGGATTGAAGGCTATCAACTGGATGGAAGAATTCCGGCTGGAACACCTTCCCTTGGTCGATGGCGTAAATTACATCGGCCTTGCATCCGAAGAAGACATTCTGAAATTAAGCGGACTCGATCAGCCCCTGGCGAATCATAATCTTCCACTGATCCGCCCTTTTGTCCGGTACAATCAGCCGGTATTCGAGGTGGTGAAACTGATTTCAAAAGACAAACTCACCATTGTACCCGTACTCGACGCCTCGGATCATTACATCGGGCTGGTTACCCTGCAGGATATTCTGAAACATTATTCCGACAGCGGTATTTTCGAAGATGCAAACGGAGTGATTGTGCTGGAAGTCGGTGCGAAAAGCTATAGCCTCAGTGAAATCGCACACATCATCGAGTCCGAAGACGGAAAAATTATCAGTTCGTACATTACTCCAAATCCGGAAAACGAAACCATTGATATTACCATCAAGATCAACCAGCGTGAACTTTCCCGCATTCTTGCATCTTTTCACCGTCACGGATACTTTGTGAAAGAACATTATCACCAGAATGAGTTCATGGACGATATCAAAACACGGTACGATTCCCTGATGAATTATCTTGGTATTTAATTCTGACCGATGCGTGCAACCATGAAATTCCAGTGGTTTCTGTTTGCATTCATCCTGGTGAGCTGCAGTTCTTCTGCTCAGACTGCCCCGGTCCCCTCCTTTACCGATTCGCTTTCCGAAGGCGATTCGTCTTCCGTGGTGATCATGGACATTGTCCTGATCGGAAATAAAATCACGCGTGAACACATCATTCTTCGCGAACTTACATTCAGAAAGCAGGACACTGTTCCGGTGTATGCAGTTGAAAAAAAATTGCAGCGCAGCGAAGAAAACCTCCTGAATACTTCCCTCTTCAATTCAGCCCGCATCACCTGGCTCCGGCAGGGAGCAGAAATCAGGTTGTACATCATCCTGACAGAGCGATGGTATATTTTTCCTTTGCCTGTCTTTGAACTTGCCGAAAGGAATTTTAATGTCTGGTGGGAGGACAAAGACCTGTCGCGAATTGTTTACGGTGGAATACTCAACTGGAATAATTTCAGGGGAAGAAATGAAGTTCTGGCAGCATCGGTACGTCTTGGCTACACACAGCGGATCAGTTTTTATTACAATGTTCCCTACATTAACAAAAAACAAAATGCCGGCCTTTCTTTTTCATTCGCCTATTCACGCAATCACCAGGTCGGTTTCAGAACGGAGAACAATGCCACAAAATATTACAAAGACGAGGATGCATTCGCACGGCAGGAATACGGCGGTTCCGTACAATACATCTACCGTGACGGTTTGTATGAAACCCATGCAGCGGAAGCCGGTTACAAGGAAGCCGGCATCCAGGATACCGTTTCCCGTCTGAATGCAGACTATTTTGGAAACGGACTAACGAACATCCGCTATTTCACCTTTCGCTATTTTTTCAAATCGGATCACCGCGACCTGGTTGCCTATCCGCTCAGCGGGCGGTATTTTGATATTGACCTGACGCAAAAAGGGCTGGCATTTCTGAAAGATGATATCAATACCTTTTCAGTTACCTCCCGTTACAGGCGCCATTGGAAACTTTCGGAACGCCTGTATTTTGCCAGCGGAATCACCGGTATGTATTCGCCGAACAAGTACATCCCCTACTTTTTATACCGGGGTCTTGGCTATGGAAAAGAGTTTCTCCGCGGGTATGAATATTATGTGATCGACGGACAACAGTATGCGCTGCTGAAAACGAACTTTAAAATCCGTATCCTGGGCACCCGCTCGGTACATGCC
>DAORHY010000089.1:0-11494 GCA_035438225.1 Bacteroidia bacterium | reverse complement strand
CTTGCCTACGCTTTTGTGCACGGCAGCCTCGCCACAGGGGAAGAAGTTGTTTACAGCGATTTTGACGGCCTGCTGATCATTAAAGATGAAGTCTTCACCAATGCCGGCCGGCTGATCAATGCCGCGAAGAAGATCAATCAAACCCGTTCCATCATGCTGCGCATGGATCCTTTGCAGCACCATGGATGGTTTGTACTTGCTGAAACTGATTTCTCGCAGTATCCGGAAACCTACCTTCCTTCCGATGTGCTCAGGGAAGCAAAATCCCTTCTTGCCGATCGGGAAGAAACCATCCGCCTGTATGCAGAGGCGAATCCAGACTTTTATTCCCCGTTGAAAGAGTTGTGCAGACTGTTACGCAAAAAGACACAATACAGCGGACAACCGCGTACCCTGTACCAGTTAAAAAGTTTTTTAAGTGAATTCATGATGTTGCCTGCCTTGTATGTTCAGGCCCGGAACAGAAAAGGGATCTTTAAAAAATATAGTTTTGCGGAAGCGGCAAAGGATTTTAAAGAGGATGACTGGAGTATCATTGAAGAAGTATCCAGGATGCGTTCTCAATGGTCACTGGAAATGTCAGCGTTCCAGAGAAAACTCTTTTCAAAAAGAGGATATGTCTGGACGCAGTACAGGAAACGGTTTGGTCCCGGAATCCCAAAGGAAATGAAGGAGTTGCTGGATCAGAAATTTTATGAACGAGTAGCAGCACTTGCCAATTTATCGGAAGTGTATGTATTTAGCATTGATTAAAAAAAAACAGATGGCCGGATCATTTTATTCATTCCTGAAAAAAGGAGTCAAAAAACGCCTCAAGAAATATTATCGTGCATTGCGTGGCGACCACTTTGATAATGCAGGAGCGGTAACGGAATTTGATTATGCAGTCTTGAAAGCTGGAATTGACGAAGTGAAGCCCTCTACTTATATAGAAATCGGAACCGGGAAAGGTATTTCTGCAACACAGGTCTTCAATTATCTGCAGGAAAAATTTCCCCAGTGTCATTTTTATACCCTCGAAATATTTCAACAGCACTACGAAGCAATCCGTGAAAAATACAAGAATTCACCTTGCTTCCATGCACTGCTGGGATTGAGTGTCACACGCGGGGAAACAACAAATCCGGCACACGATGAACTGGCAAATTACACAGGTCCGGTAAATACATTGAGGACTTTGCTTGAAAATGATTTTGCCGGAAAAAAAATTGACATTGCCTTTATAGACTCCAGGAAAGGAAGCGCACTCGCTGAATTCAAATTGATTGAAAAGCATTTGTCTCCCCGTGGAATTATCTTTTGTCATGATATCCTGAACAGGGGAAAAGGAGTGGAAGTGCTACTCCATTTGCAACAACATAAAAATCGATACGATTTTGATGTCCTTGATACCGGTCCTGCCGGAATGATCCGGATCCGGTTAAAGTCTTCTGCTGCCTGAAATTATTTATGTCAAAGTACAGCCTCATTGATATTCCGCATGCAGTTCCCGTCAGAACATACGATGATGAGCTGACACGCATGGCTGAATGGCTCCTGCAATTTCCGCAAGTCTGCAGCATTTACCAGATCGGCAGTGTTGGCGCCCCCGGGATCTCTGATCTGGATATGGTTGTCGTTTTTCACGGAGATCAAAAAATGGAAGTGCAGCCTCTGGACTCTCTTTCGGTTTCAGGAAAGTATCTTTTCATCCACAATCTTTACGGGTGCAGCAAACACCAGTTTGAGCAAGGGCGAAAGTTTTCGTTTTTCGGCAGCTTCAAACAATTGGCCGGCGAAAAGCTCGACTCTCCAGCTCAGTTAACCATCACCGACACTGCTTTAAAAAAACAGATCGCACTCGAGTTTTTACTGAAAATGTATGTCAATCTTGTTTTGCAAAGGGAATACAAAACGCTGAAAGTCCGCAGCCTTCTCCTCCATGTGAAGGGCCTTTTATTTGATCTGGAATTTCTTGGAGTCCATTCCGGGCTTCTGCACGGTCTGATTCATGAATGCATGGATATCCGGCAGCAATGGTTTAACCGGGATAATCCTGCGCGCACATTGATGAGCTGGTTTGATGTTTTCCTTCCAGCACTCAGTGAATTTCTGGCCCGTGAACTGAGCCGGCATACCTTGTATGTTTCACCTTCCAGTTCGCTCCGTCTTGCAAGGAATATTCGTTTGAATAAATCAACGGTGTTGCGTTATAAAAGAACAGGTCTGCCGGTTCCTTTTGCCACTGCACTATTTGGGAAGAACATTCACAAGGCGATGAACCGCCTGAACCGGTTCCGTATCGATTGCCCCTTTCAGCAGGAAACTATTCCTGTGGAAGTGCAGGAATATTTTAATTTCGTAGACACTTGCAGAAAATACAATCAGACGTATCTTCCGCATTTCTATACGCTCAGCAGTAGTTTGCATGTATGAAAAAAATTATCTGGCAAACCAAAACGCATCTCGTCAGTGATTCCTTCCGGGATCAGTGCCTCTCTCCGGCGGCCAATGGAGGGAATGCGTATGATTTTTATTCCGCCCTCTGCCTGAAGGAAAAGTACGAGGTGGAAATGAGTGCTATGGCTTTGTTGCAGGCCGGTGAATCAACGCTTTCGTATTGGAGAAGGATGAGAAAAGATATCCCCAAAGCGGATGCTGTTGTCTGTGAACCCTATCCGGTCGTCTTCGGAAAAAGGATTTCCGGAATAAAATATGCCGGCATGATTCATCACATCGATGATGTGCTCGGTAAATCATCGGTGAAACATGCCTGGTATTTCGGTCGCTTGAAACGCCGGCTGGTGAAACTGGACATGGTCATTACAGTTTCTGCCTTCTGGAAATCGTATCTGGAAAATCTCGGATGCAGGAATGTCAGAGTAATTTATAACAGCTTCGATTCGGCATCTTGCAGTGTGAAACCGGAAGCTGTTGAGAGTTTTAAAAGAACACACGATATCCCTTCCGATAAACCGCTGGTGTATATTGGTAATGCTTCCCGGCAAAAAGGCGTATACGAGGTATATGAAGCGTTGCGCAACGAACCGTATTATCTGGTGATGTCCGGACCGCAAAATCATGCACCGGACCTCCCGGTGAAATATGTGAAGGTGGATCACGATGAATACCTGACCATGCTGACAGCATCTGCTGCCGTCATCACGTTCTCCAAAATGATTGAAGGGTGGAACAGGATCGCTCACGAAGCATTGTTGTGTGGCACACCCGTGATTGGAAGTGGAGTGGGAGGCATGCGTGAATTGCTGGAGGGTGCAGGACAGAAAATAGTTACCGAAGCCGGTGGCCTTAGCGTTGCCCTTCAGGATGTGATCATGAACAGAACTGCATTGGCTGAAAAAGGAAGAAATTTTGTCAGCCGGTACGATATGAGTTACTTTCGTCACGCCTGGCTGGAGGCGATGGCTGAATTGCTTGACGATTAAATTGACGTTCAACTGAATTATGTGCGGGATTAACGGACTCTTTTCATATTCCGGTGTGGGTATCGATCGTGCGGCAGAAAAAATGGCTGCCATGAACGAACGTATCCGACACCGCGGCCCCGATGACCGCGGGTATTGGCAGGATCCTTCCGGACGGGTCGTCTTCGGCCACCTCAGGCTTTCCATTATCGATCTTTCTCCTTCCGGCCACCAGCCGATGATTTCCCGCAAAGGCACTATCATCGTTTTTAACGGTGAGATTTATAACTATAAGGAAATCCGGGATCGGTTTTTCAAAAATGAAAATTTGAAATCTTCCAGTGATACGGAGATACTTTTGCTGCTGTATGAAAAGTTTGGGGAAAAATGTCTCGAGTACCTGAACGGTATGTTTGCTTTTGCAATCTGGGATCCGGAAAAGGAAGAACTATTTCTTGCCCGTGACAAGGCCGGTAAAAAACCGATTTACTATTCGGTTCAAAACGGTGTTTTCGCATTTTCTTCAGAAATCAAAGCTTTGCTTGAGCTGCCATATGTGAATGCAGAACTGGATGAAGAAGCGCTCTACCATTTTCTGACGTACAATCTGCTACCACCTCCGCTGACAATGTTTCGCGGCATTCATAAGTTTCATCCGGCACACAAGATGAAAGTTACAAAACGGGGTATTGAGTCCTATTCACCTTATTGGGAAGTCAGTTATTCCGATCTCAGGCAAGTCAATGAGCAGGAAATCGGTAAACGCATCAGCGAAGCGTTCACAAAAGCCGTGAATTACAGGATGGTCAGCGATGTGCCAGTTGGAGCTTTTCTCAGCGGTGGCGTAGATTCCAGTGCAGTGGTTGCAGGTATGGCTAAGCAATCGCCACATCCGGTTAAAACCTATTCCATCGGCTTCGACGGCCAGCCGGACTATGATGAATTGAAATATGCCGCACAGGTAGCAAAGAAATACGGAACCGATCATTACGAGAAGATCGTTACGCCGCAGGATATCCGCGATTTTCTCCCACGGATAATCGACATCTTCGATGAACCCATGGCCGATTCCACATGCATTCCCATTTATTTCATCTCTGAAAAAGCAAGAGCAAACGGAACGATTGTTGTCCTTACCGGTGACGGAAGTGATGAGTTGTTTGCCGGTTATCGTAACTGGCAGAAATTTATCCGGAGACAACCTGCGTTTGAGCTCTATTCTTCCATGCCTGGATTCGTGAAACGATCGGTCGCTGCTGTCTATGAAAAAATAAATCCATCCTCGCCATTAACAGACATTCTCTACCGTGCAGCCAACCATCAGGAATTTTTCTGGGGCGGTGCACGAAGCTTCAAGGAAAGCAGGAAGAGAAATTTTCTTTCTCAGGAATTCAACCGGCACACTTCTGCATTGAATTCATACAGCGTGATCAGTGAATTCAGGGAGCAGTTCCGGCAACTGCAGAAGCAGCATCCCCAGCTTAAATTTATTGATTGGATGTGTTATCTTGGGTTTAAATTCAATATTCCCAATTTTTACCTTTACCGTATGGACAGACTTGGAATGGCACACTCCATTGAAATCAGGACGCCTTTTCTTGATACCGATTTTGTAAACCTGGCATTGTCTGTTCCCGGTGCACTGAAAATAAAAAATGCTGAGCCGAAATACATATTTAAAAAATCTCAGGAACAGGAACTGGGGCATGATTTGTTGTACCGTAAAAAACAGGGGTTCAATGTTCCGCTACGCGAATGGGCCGGAGATTTGCTCACAGAATATGTAGAAGGTAACCTGAAGTCCTTCTGTGCGGATCACCCTCAGTTTTCTTTTACCGGTCTCAGTGGCCAGCTCAGCCGTTTGAAAAGCGGCGACCGGCAGGTCACAAATCAATTGTGGACTTTGTATTTTCTGATGAACTGGTTTAAAAAATGGCTACCCTGATATCCGGATCTGTCGTATGAAAAAAGTGATCGTGGTCACCAACATACCGAATCCCTACCGCATTCCATTGTTCAATGAAATGTGGAGGCTGTTCAATGACCGTAAGGTCGAATTTAAAGTGGTTTTCGGAGCACAGAAATATGCACGAAGGAAGTTTGTGCTTGACATGAACGATTGCCTGTTTCCCTATGAATTTCTCAATTCCGGGAAACTGGATTTTGGGGATGCGGAGAAAATAGTATTTACATACAAAGGCTTGCTGAAAACAATACAGCGCGAACAACCGGATTGTATTATTATCAATGGCTTCTCTGTCGGTACCTTGCGCTTGTGGTTGCGTTCCTGGATAAAGAAAACTCCCTACATCATCTGGTCCGGAACCGTGAAAAGCAGGGGCGGAAAATTCTCCGCACTTCGTAAATTTCAACGAAAATTATTGCTGAAAAAAGCTGCTGCTTTCATTGCATACGGACAGAAAGCCCGTGAATATCTCCAGGATCTGGGTGCCCCTCCGGAACGTGTTTTCATTGCCAGGAATACGGTTGATACAAAGTTTTTTTCAGAGCAAACGGATAGTGAAAGAAAAAAAAACCTCCCTGATTTCAGGCGTGTCCATTTTACGTATGTCGGTTTTATCATCCGGAAAAAAAATCTGGAACAACTGTTGAAAGCAGTACGCATACTGGCCGCACAAAGAACCGATTTTGTCCTCGATCTCATCGGTGATGGGCTCGATAAAGCATATTTCGAAGAATATGTCAGCAGGCATAATCTCCAAAACGTAGTTCATTTTGCCGGGTTCGTTCAGAAAAGTAATCTGCCTGCATGGCTTGCGAAAAGCTCCTGCTTTGTTTTCCCTTCCAACTACGATATCTGGGGTCTCGTTGTCAATGAAGCCATGTCAGCCGGACTACCCTGTATTTCTTCCATTCATTCCGGGGTGACGGTCGACCTGGTGGAAGATGGCAGGAATGGTTTTGCCGTCGATTTCTCAGATGAAAAATTAGTAGCAGAAAAGATGAAATGGATACTGGACCACAGGGAAGCCTCAGCTGAAATGGGACAGCAGGCAAGGAAAACTGTGTCCGAAAAGGCATCCATCCATGTTTCGGCCCGGGGAATGGTGGAAGCAGCTTTATTTGTTGCCATTTAGGCTTGCAAGTGCCCGTTGCAGCTTTTTTTACTGTATTCAACCGCCCTTCCGGAAGTTGAAAAAATGTCATTTTTTCGGGTGTTTTAGTGTAATTTAGTGAACAAAATCATCCTCTTTTCGTATAGGAAAACTTGATTCTGCGCCCAATCGGAAGATTTCAGGATACATGGCCGGATTTAGATTGAATGTATAAACACTGGAAAAATTGGTTTAGTCAGCTGCACTGGACACGCAAGTGGTTCCCGGTCTTTGTGCTGATTCGCCCTTTTGTGGACAATTTCTTCTGGCTCAAGGAGATTTCACCTTTACTTTCACCACTCACCATTGTCGGTGTATTAACACCTGTATTGTGCATCGTTAGTTTTTACAGCCGGAAAATGCCTGGAAAAATCAGGAACAGCGTTGACAGCCTGATGAGTTCCTATGGAGCCGTGGTGCTTGTCAATTGTATCGTTGTCCTGATTTATCATTTTTCAGTTGAGTTTTTTGGTGAGGCAATCAAATTCATTACCCCGACATTTTTATTTCTGTACATCCGACGCTTCATCCAAAATAAGGATGACCTGGTGTTTATCCTCTATACATTCCTGCTTTCCTGTTCCATCCCGCTGGCCATATTCGGTTATGAACTGGTATTCGGACCCATACGGCCAACCTATCTTTCGGAAGGCAGAGGAGGAGGTTCACGTATCCGCGGGCAATATGGCGACATCATGAGTTATGCTGTGTATATCACCGGGGCATTTCTCATTTACAGCTACCTTTACATTGACGGGCTCTCTTCACGTTGGTGGGCAGGGAAGAAAAAGATCAGCGCATCAAAAATGTTCATCGTCTTCACGGTTTGTCTGGTGGGTTTGGTTTCCATCAAACACGTTTCTTCCTGGACAGTCTTTTTCTACCTCTGCGGTGTGTTGCTGATGTTCAATGCAAAGCGGTCAAAAGGGTTGATCGCCACGATCTTTTTCCTTGTACTGCTGATGCCGGTGTTTGGACCGTTGCTCTACAAATCCCAGATTGAGCCGCTCATCACCAAAGAAATTAATGTCGTGAAAGGTGACGCAGAAGTAAACCGGGCCTTCAACGGGCGCATGGACCGTTGGGAGAATTATTTTGCCATCTGGAATGACTTGCCTTTGTATTCCCACTTCGTGGGTATTTCCTTTACAGGAGAGGAGAAAACACCGATCATGCTGAGCGGAGGTATGCACAGTGATTTTGTGCGAAATCTGTTTTTGGGTGGATTTGTGGGGCTGTCAATATTTTTACTCTTCTTCATTGTTACGTTCAACCGCAATTCGCGTTTCCGGATTCCGGAACGCTTCCTGATTGTGTCCTCAGTCGGCTTGTTTATTCTGTATGCTATCAGTACACTTCCGACGCTCTATTTACCGATGCTGAATTACCTCTTCCCGGTGTATGCTTTTGCTTTTTTGCCGAAGTCCAAAGCCTATCCGGCCCCGGTGTCCGGCCATTCGGAACTACCGGCACAACCGTCTCCAACACCCTTCCCGACCCCCTGATGCCTGCACGGAAGATACTTATACTCGGGAAATTGCCGCCACCTTATATGGGGCCTGCACTTGCAACGAAGATCATTCTTGACTCTTCGCTGAAAGACCGGTATCAGTTGGTGCACGTTGACACTAAAGCATACGATCAATTGACAGAGCTGGGGAAATGGAGCATGAAAAAATTTTTCCGGAATTTAAGGATCTACTTCCGCATGCTGACAACCTGCATTGCCCGACGCCCCGACCTTGTACTGGTACCGATCAGTCAGGCTACGACCGGGTTTCTGAAGGATTCACTATTCATCCTCATCGCCCGGATGACCGGAAGACGTGTGCTGGTGCAGCTGCGAGGGAGCGATTTTAAAACCTGGTTGGAAAAATCTCCCGGGTGGCTAAAGCATTATGTTGCTTTTATTCTTCGCCGTACTGACGGAGTAATCGTTCTCGGAAAATCCCTGCGGCATTTGTTCGAAGCGTATTTTCCCGCAGAAAAAATTTATGTAGTCCCCAACGGAGCGGATTATAATTTATCGTTTTCCCGGAAAAAAAATACCGTTTTGAAAGTTCTCTACCTGGCCAACCTCCAGGCCTCCAAGGGCATTGAAGATGTATTGGATGCGGTGCGCATCCTGGTTTCAGGGGGCATCCGGAATTTTCAACTGGACGTAGTCGGG
Source organism: Bacteroidia bacterium (assembly GCA_035438225.1). Classification (GTDB taxonomy): domain Bacteria; phylum Bacteroidota; class Bacteroidia; order AKYH767-A; family 2013-40CM-41-45; genus JADKJP01. The sequence continues at coordinate 2,804 of DAORHY010000089.1, read as the reverse complement.
AACTGGAGGACCAATGAAACCAAAATCTCGTGTGAAACAATTGTGCGGGAAAATAACCTGCCTGTAATTTTTCATGCAGCGGATGCAGGAAAAAAGAAAATGGAATTTCTCTCACAGGCCGACGTTTTTGTCTTTCCTCCCCGGGCTCCGGAAGGGCATCCCTGGGTGATTGTCGAAGCAATGGCCGCAGGCTTACCGGTGATTTCTACCGACAGGGGCGCAATCGCCGAAAGTATACTGGACGGAAAAAATGGCTTTATTGTGCCGGTCAGAAATCCGGAAGCAATCGCAGACAGACTGCAGTTGCTGATGGCAGATCCCTCACTCCGCGAACAAATGGGCCGCGAAAGCAGAAGATTGTACGAGGAGAATTTTACAGAGAAAAAAATGGTCGAAAGACTCAGTGAAACATTTGAACAGGTGATGGCTTCCCCTTGAAAGAAGAGCAGAACGATGGAACAATTAACACAGAATCTTAAAGACGGCGAGATGAAAATTCTTGAAGTGCCTTACCCGGCGCTTTCCGGTGGGTGCATTCTTGTCCGCAATCATTTTTCACTGATCAGCGCCGGCACCGAAGGTAAAACGGTGAAAGACGCCCGCCTGGGATATATCGGAAAAGCAAGAGCGAGGCGCGACGAAGTTAAAAAGGTGATCGAAACTGCTAAGACGCTCGGTATACTGAACACCTACCGGATGGTCATGAACAAACTGGATGCTCCTTCACCGCTGGGTTACAGTTGCGCAGGAGAAGTTATCGCAGTGGCAGCGGATGTAACTGACTTTCGTGTCGGGGACCGTGTGGCCTGCGGAGGCAACGGGGCTATCCATGCTGAAGTAGTCGCTGTGCCGGTGAATCTTTGCGTGAAACTGGATCCTGTTGTTCCCCTGGAACATGCTGCATTTACAACCCTCGGAGCCATTGCCTTGCAGGGCATCCGTCAGGCGGATTTGCGCCTGGGAGAAAACTGTGTGGTGATCGGCCTGGGACTGCTCGGGCAACTCACCATTCAGATGCTGCAGGCTTCCGGGATACGTACCATGGGCATTGATATTGATCAGAGGATGGTGAAGCTCGCAACCGAAAACGGTTGTGATCTCGCCATTGAACGCGGACGTGCAGATCTTGAACAACAGATTCTGCACTTTACATCCGGTGAAGGAACCGATGCAGTGATTATCGTTGCCGGTACGGATTCGACAGATCCAATTGACCTTGCCGGAAGTCTGTGCCGGAAGAAGGGAAAGGTTGTGGTGGTGGGTGCAGTCCCGACGGGCTTTAAACGCCCGAATTATTTTAAAAAAGAACTGGATCTCCGGATGTCCTGTTCCTATGGTCCCGGACGCTATGACCCCGAATACGAAGAACAGGGAATTGATTATCCGTATGCCTATGTACGCTGGACAGAGAACCGCAACATGCAGGCTTTCACTGAACTGTTAAGAACAGGAAAACTTAATCTGAAGCCGCTGCTGACGCATACATTTCCCTTTCACGAAGCCACAAAGGCGTACCAGTTGATATTGGAAAAACAGGAGCCGTTCATTGGGATTGTCCTGAAGTACGATCTTCAGAAAGAACTAAAGAAAACGATTCAGATCAAGAGCCATGTAGCGGAAGCATCGGCACCGGCAGTCGGGTTGATTGGTGCCGGCGGATTCGGACAGAATTTTCTGCTCCCTGCAATCAAAGGCAAAGGAAAATTTGTCAGTGTCGCCACGGCAAGACCGCACAATGCCCGGAATATTGCCGACAAATACGGCTTTTCTTCCTGTACAGGGAATGCTGATGAAGTAATCATCAATCCCGCCGTGAATACAGTTTTCATCGCTACCCGCCACGATTCACATGCGGAATATGTGCTGAAGGCATTGCAGCAGAAAAAACATGTCTTCGTGGAGAAGCCCCTCTGTCTTCGGGAATCGGAACTGGATGAAATCCGTACAGCCTATTCAGCTTCCGAAAGTTTATTGATGGTTGGATTCAACAGGAGGTTTGCACCTTTTGTAATCAAAATACGGGAGCAGTTTCGCGCTGGTGTGCCGGTCGCCATTAATTACCGTATCAATGCGGGTATCGTCCCGGCGGATCACTGGATTCATGACCCTGCGATTGGAGGTGGAAGAATTATCGGTGAGGTCTGCCATTTCATAGACCTGTGTATGTTTATTGCCCGCAGCCCCATTACGATGCTCTCTGCACGCTGGATGGAGGATGCCTCAGGATTGCATGACACCGTCAGCATCGGGCTTTCATTTGCCAATGGAAGCACGGCAAATGTGAGCTATTTTTCCAACGGGAATAAGCTTGTTTCAAAGGAATACCTGGAAGTCTTCGGGTCCGGAATGGTTGCCGTGCTTGACGACTTTAAAACGATAAACCTGTATGGCAGGTCTGTTGTTAAAAGTTCAGGAAACCAGGATAAAGGACACCAGGCAGAAGTCGCAGCTTTTCTCTTGGCTGTACAATCCGGACAATCGAGCCCGATTCCTGCAGAAGAATTATTCCTGAGCACACTGGCGACTTTCAAAGTCATGGAGTCTGCAGCGCAGAATGGAAAAGAAATAGTCATTCATCTCTGATCCTTCTATGAGCGATACGAAAACTGAACAGGCAATCAACCGGTTGCAGCATTACATTGAAACGGAGAAATACCGGGGCGCAGATCCGTACGATGCACTGACCTCTCCGGTTTTCAAATGGCCATTTTTTCGGGACAACAAACCATTGCGTTTTGGAATGCAGCAAGTGCTGAAACGTGTGCCGGTGAACCTGCGTCCTTTGTTGAACGTTCCCAAAGGAT
>DAORHY010000088.1:0-11535 GCA_035438225.1 Bacteroidia bacterium | reverse complement strand
GAATTCGTCATTTACGTATAGGGAAACATCGTGTGCATAATTTCTAAGTACTTTGCCGAGATCAAATACCACATCGCCTGATTTTGCGGAAGCATTGCTGGGAACAAAAACATGGAAGATGTATTGCCCCCCGAATTTTACATTGTGACGAACATTGGGGAGCCAGTTCACGTCACTCTTCACATTGTAATCTGTGATCCCGGAAAATAATTTGAAACTAAATGCATCTTGTCCGCCTTCAAATTCAAATTGGTAATCCGTATAAATTAATGCGGTGTTCATGAAAAGTTTGTTGTTGAACAAATGGTTCCAGCGCAAGGTAGCAGTCGTGTTCCCCCAGGGAACTTTAACAAAGAAGTCAGAATCGGGACTTTTGAAACGGAACACATCCCTGCCGAAATAGCCGCTTGCAAATATCCGGTCCCGGTCACTGAGGCGGTAATTTAGTTTGGCATTTAAATCGTAGAAAAAATATTTATTTCCGGAAATATCAGAGCTTTTGTCAACAAACGGAGGACCGAAAAACAAATCAATGAATGTTCGTCGCCCGGATACAATAAATGAACCCGTATCTCTTTTGATTGGTCCCTGGATGGTCAGTCGCGAAGAAACGAAGCCGATTCCTCCTTCAGCACTGTATTTTTTATTGTTGCCTTCTTTCATCTGAATGTCCAGTACGGAAGCGAGGCGTCCTCCGTAATTGGCAGGCATTCCTCCTTTGGTGAGGGTGATATTCTGTACAGCATCCGCATTAAAAACCGAGAAGAAACCAAACAAGTGTGATGCATTGTAAACATTTGCCTCATCCAGGAGAATAAGGTTCTGGTCGGGTCCGCCACCGCGGACATAAAATCCGCTGTTCCCTTCCCCTGCAGATTGAACTCCGGGAAGAAGCTGTATGGTTTTCAGGATATCCACTTCACCCATGAATGCCGGAAGCTGTTTGATTTTTTCAACCTCAATTTTTTCCTTTCCCATATCGATGCTTTCCACATTGCGATCCGCACGTTCAGCGGAAATAGTGACTTCTTTCGTTTCAATGGCAGCGCTCTTCATGCTGACATTGATTCGCAAATCTGCACTGAGATTGATCGGTATTTCCCGTGTGACAAAACCGAGATAGGAAAAAACCAAAGTGTATGTACCGGAAGGAACAGTGATGGAATAGAATCCGTACTGATTCGTATTGGTTCCTTTCAGTGTTTCTTTGATGTAAACGTTTGTTCCCAGCAATGATTCGCCTGTTTCATCCTCTTTCACAAAACCGCTGACGGTGTGATTTTGAGCATTTGAAATCGTTGAAAACAGAGTAAAGAAAAGCAGGGGGAGGGAGCGTAAAAGAAATTTCATAGTAAGGATAACGTCAGAGAAACAACGTTCAATAGCCGCTAATGTTTTTTAGTGGTGCAAAAATAGGTATTGGGTTGGATGAAAGTGTTATTGAATAATTAAAGTTCAGGGTTCTGTCTGCACAAAATAATAACCGGATATCTCAACCACGCATGACTTTACCAGCCGGTAGCAATTACCAAGGTCAAACTTAAAAAACAGCTTGTAATTCATTTCCAGGTACCTATCTTTGCAAAAGCAGAAAGTTCATTCTCATCGCTGGTGGTTCTATCGCCTTTTCGTACAGCGAAAGGGAGGAAAGTCCGGGCAACAAAGGGCATCCTGCTTCCTAACAGGAAGGAGCCGGAGGAGAAATTCTCCGGTTACAGAAAGTGCCGCAGAAACTAAACCGTCCCGCCCCAGGCGGGATAAGGGTGAAAACGTGAGGTAAGAGCTTACGGCGTACCCAGCGATGGGTTCGCGGGTAAACCTCAGGAGTTGAAAGACCAAATAAGCCAGGGTTTGCCGCTAGGCAGGAAGGGCGGCCCGTCCAAATCCCTGGCGGGTAGGTCGATTGAGGTGATGCGCAAGTGTCATCCCAGATAAATGATAGAGATCCGGATGATTCATCCGGTTACAGAACCCGGCTTACAAACCAGCGATGTACAAAACGTCCCCCACCCGGGGGACGTTTTGTTTTATAGCCTGTCGATTCTTCATCGGGATGATGACGAAAAGTATGTTTCCGGTCCTACGGAAGGTTTCTATACGAATCATTTTCATTGTTTATCTTTGACAGCCGGTTATGAAATTTCAACTAATAACAGAACAACCGCTTTGGTGGTTGATACTTTGCTTTATCCTCGGTTTGGGATATGCGTTCCTTCTTTACAAAAACGAGAAAAGCCTCGAGTCGCTGAGTGTATGGATTAAACGGCTGTTGTTTGCTTTCCGGACCCTGGTCGTTACCCTGCTTGCATTTTTATTGCTCACCCCTCTGATCAAAATCAATTCAAAGGAAACTGAAAAACCGATACTTATTCTTGCCCAGGACAATACAAAAAGTATCCTGATCAACAAAGATTCTTCTTTTTATAAAAATGAATACCCGGTAAGTGTGAATTCTTTTCTGGAAGCGCTGAGAGATAAATATGAGATCAAAACAATTTCCTGGGGTGACCGTGTGAGTGAAGACTTAAAATTTTCGTATACCGACCAGCAAACAGATTTTTCAGCCCTGATGGACGAAGTAAATGTCCGCTTTGGCAACAGGAATGTTGGAGCCCTGGTGATAGCAAGCGATGGATTGTACAACAGAGGCAGCAATCCCGTATACAGCGAAACCCTGAAAATTCCTGTATATACCATTGCCCTTGGTGATACAAGTGTTCATAAGGATCTGCTCATCCGGAATGTAAATTTTAATAAAATTGTTTACCTCGGAAATTCGTTTCCGGTTCAGGTAAATGTTGCAGGCAGACAATGTGCCGGATCGCAGACGACATTAACCGTCAAACAGGATTCTGCAGTATTGTTCACCCGCAACCTGAGTGTAAACGGGAATTCTTTCAGCCAGGATGTTCCTGTGATTCTGGATGCAAAAAAGCAGGGTACAATGCATTATAAAATAGCTCTGTCAGAAGTCCTGGGTGAAATTACTCTATCCAATAATACCCGTGATATTTATGTGGGAGTTTTGGAAAGCAAGCAAAAAATTTATCTCGTTGCTGATGCACCGCATCCGGATCTCGGAGCTTTAAAATCCACAATTGAGGGTTCCCAAAATTACACAGTAAAAATTTCAAGCCCGGAAGAAGCGAATGATCCGCTGAAAGATTATAACCTGCTCATTCTCCACAATCTTCCTTCCGGGAAACACGATGCATCGGCAATTATTAAAAGGGCCACAGAATCCGGAATACCGGTTTTGTATATCCTCGGAACGCAAACCAATGTCCGTGCCTTCAATGCGCTCAATACCGGCCTGAATATCAGTGTCGGCCTGGATAAATCAAACCCTGTTCAGGTAGCACTAAATCCCGGATTTTCACTTTTTACGCTGAATGACGAAACACGCCATTCTTTGCCGGAATTTCCTCCTTTGATGACTCCGTTTGGACGTTATTCCATGAATACTTCAAATTCTGTTTTGCTTTTCCAACAGATCGGTGCAGTGACAACTACAGATCCATTACTTGTTTTTTTTGAATCGGGTCCTTCCAGAACAGGAGTTTTGTGCGGAGAAGGAATCTGGAGGTGGAAATTGTATGATTTTCGTGATCATGAACAATTCAATTCTTTCAACGAAATCATCACAAAGACCATTCAAAACCTTTGTATCCGGGAAAATAAGTCCCATTTTAAAATCAGTGTGAAAAATACGGTTGCAGAAAATGAGACTGTTGGATTCGATGCGGAAGTATACAATGATAATTATGAACTCATCAATACACCGGATATTAATCTCACGGTCACGAATGCAGAGAAGAAAACATTTCCGTACACCTTTTCTAAAACGGAGCGTGCGTATACCTTAAATGCCGGATTTTTATCTCCCGGTGAATACAAGTACAAATCTTCAGTTAAAGTCGGAGAAAAACTGTATACCCAGGAAGGTGCATTCTCGGTGAGCGCTCTGCAGGCAGAACAAACAGAAACTTCAGCGGATCATCAGCTGTTGTACAACCTGGCCCACAAAAACGGGGGAGAGATGTATTTTCCCGGACAGCTGAATGAACTTCAGAATAAACTATTGTCCAGAGATGACATTAAATCCGTTTCGTATCTTCATTACAGACTACAGGACCTTGTGAATATTAAGCTGGTATTTTTTCTGCTGCTGGGATTGCTCACACTGGAATGGTTTTTGAGAAAAAGAGCGGGCGCTTATTGAAATTCTATGTATCCTTTTCTCGTCCTGATGATTTGTCTGCTGCTTGCAGATGCCCTCTTTGAATTCGTTCTCGATTTATTGAACCTGAAACGATTGAAGTCGGTATTGCCTTTGGAAGCTGCTGGTATTTACGATCCGGCAAAGTATGCCTTGAGCCAGAAATATTATAAAACCAATCAGAAGTTTTCCTGGATTTCCACTACTTTCGGTTTAACACTTACGTTGATCTTGCTGCTTTCCGGTGGATTCGGTTGGCTCGATGAGTTGCTTCGCCAATATACCCGGCATCCGGTTGCATTGGCGCTGCTTTTTTTCGGAATAATTTTTCTGGGTGCTGAAGTAATGGGAATTCCATTTCAGCTCTACAAAACATTTGTAATTGAAGGGAAGTATGGTTTTAACAAAACAACCATCGGCCTATTCATTGCAGATAAAGTAAAAGGATTGGTATTGGGTACAATAGTCGGTGGTGGTATCCTCTCCGCACTGGTACTTATTTTCATTCATACTACCGATTCATTTTGGTGGCTTGCCTGGATTTCGGTTTCTGTTATTCTCCTGTTGGCAACTATGTTTTATGCTTCCTGGATCATTCCGCTTTTCAATAAACTAACTCCGTTACCGGAGGGCGAATTAAGATCGGCAATAGAAAATTACAGTCGTAAAACAGGATTTCATCTGAACAATATATTTGTTATGGATGGATCGAAACGTAGTGCAAAAGCGAATGCATTTTTCAGCGGACTCGGTAAAAATAAAAAAATAGTTCTCTTTGATACGTTAATTCAAAAACATTCAACGGATGAGCTGATTGCTGTACTCGCTCATGAAATTGGGCATTATCAGTTGAAGCATACCCGAACGGGCTTGTTTTTAAGTCTTCTTCAAACGGGACTCATGTTTTTCCTGCTTTCGTTTTTTCTGGGTAACCTTGAATTAGCCAGCGCCCTTGGAGCAAAAGAAGCATCTTTTCACCTCAATATTCTTGCATTCGGAATTCTGTACACCCCTTTGTCTAAACTGTTGAGTATCGTGATGAATCGGATGTCAAGAAAGCATGAATACGAAGCGGATGCTTTTGCCCGAAAAACAACCAATGCTGGCGACCTGGTGAGTGCTTTGAAAAAGTTATCCGTGGATAATCTGAGCAACCTGACACCACATCCTGCTTATGTTTTTGTGCATTATTCTCATCCACCGCTTCTGAACCGGATCAAAGCACTGCAGGCTGAATCAGGATGATGAGCAATCCCTTTTTCAGCTTGAGGACAAGTGATGGAACCTCCGTACGTCTGCTTCCGGATCAAGATCTTTTCCTTCTTCCAAATGGTCAGCAAATTGAGCAGCGAACCAGGGGCCGAGTGATACCCCTTTTGTACCCAAGCCGTTAAAAAGAAAGACGTTCCTGAATTTTGGGTGTTCACCAATCAGTGGCCTTCTGTCTTTGACGGTTGGTCTCACACCAGCCTTTTGACTGATTACTGTGTATGGGATTTTCAGAATTTCTTCCAGCTGTTCCTGCAGTTTGTACAGAGCGCCTTCTGTGATAATTTCATCCAAAGGAGACCACGAATATGTTGCACCAACACGGAATAGATTACTGCCCAATGGGACGATAAAAATACTTTTCATCAGAATCGATTCTTCCGGAAGTCCCGGTACTTCGATGGTTAATATTTCACCTTTTGCAGGAAGCATCGGTACCCACGACCAATAGGGATTATCTGCTATTTTATAGCCTTCGCAAAAAATAATCCGTGTGGCATGAATAGCATTGTAGGAAATTCCATCGGAATGAATTTTCATGCTTTCGTATTCAAATGATTCTTCAACCAGTTGTGCGGTTTCTTTTAAGCGGCTCCGGATGCTGAACAGGAAGGCAGGGATATTCAGCCATCCACTGTTTTTAACAGGTACTAAATGGTGAAATGGTTGAAGACAATCGGTGTAGATTGTTTCATCCACAGCTTCATCAATCAATGCCGCGATTTCAGGATCTGATTTCCTTCCGGTCCAGTCGTTCCATTGTTTTGCATTGGATAGTATTTCCAGAATGTTCATCTTTTGAAAAAAGGAGCGTCCGTACTCTTTTTCAAGGTCTTTGTAAACTGCAAAAGCGAAAGGGAAAGCCGTGTCAGCGAGCCATGTTTTGACGATCCTTCTTCCGGTAATCGGGTGAACCAATCCGGCGGCAATTTGTGACGATGAAGAAGGGGAGAAGGAATCGATGACAATAATTTTTTTTCCTTTCTTCATCAGGAAAGTAGCCAACAGAGAACCGGCCAGACCCTGCCCGACAATCATGTAATCGAATTCCTTTACAGCTGTCATGGTTTTTTTCCGGTAAAAGCTACGAGGGCAAGCCGGGTTCCTTTAGCGTTTACTGAGATCCTGTAAAAAGAATGGAGAGTAGAAGTGAAATCCGCGAGTTCAGTCCAGCTCTCAGGCAATCCGGCTTTCCAGCTGAATAACTTTCCGTCACTTCCCAACAACAGAGTCTTGTCTGGCAGGATAGCAAAATCTTCATTCCCGGGAATCGTCCGGATCATCCTTTCTGTTTTTAAGGATTCCACATTCAGGGAATAGATAAACCATTCGGTTTCATTTCCCTTGATGACGAACAACATTTCCTGTTTGTCAGGAGAGAGTTTCAGGCATCTTCCGACATCACTTGCAATCAATGTCCGAACAAGGGTTTTCGTATTCAGTACCTGCAAAGTGTTCGATGGACCCAAAATAAACATGGCAAGCAATGAATCATTTAACCAGCAAAAATATCCGATGGAGTCCGTACCCGGAATCAATGTTGCTGAGGAAATAGAATTGAAAGGCAACCGGTAAGCTCTCTGCCCTGAATCCCGGTCCACCCGCACAACGGTCAGACTTTTATCATTCGGACTGAAGAATGGCGAATATTCACTTTCTTTCGTGTTTGTTATCCGTTCAGATTTTTTTGTTGAAAGATTAACGGAGTAAATGTCGGATTGAGTGGTGTCTTCGACACGGACATAATAAAGTGATTTTCCATCTTCGCTGAAACACGGCTGATTGTCATAGCCCGGTCTACGGGTTAAATTTTCAGGAATGCCACAGCTGATTTTTCCGTTTTCATTTTTTAAATCGACAAGAAAAATATCAGTGTCTGGTAATTGTGCAGCAGCTGTGGTGTAAAAAAAAAGAGTTATCGGAAGAAAGGGAAGGCGATGTATTTTCATAGTTGTTTATAAACGGTATTCAATACCATTTCTTTTTTTTGAAACAAGTGATATCTCCCGGTCTGTGCTATCAATGTCCGTACTGACAAAGGTCTCGGCATGTGAATACCCTCGGATTGAAATTATTTTTCCCGGCTGTAAATCCAATAATTTCACACTGTCCACTTTTCCTGAAAAAGTGATATCCCTTGCAAGAGTTTCCCTGTATAAACCTCTTTTCCTGACCAGTTTGTAAGTCGGTACGGAATCCTGAGTGGTCACCGAACTTTGTGTTTCCAGCCAGATGTTTCCATGAATAGAAAAAGATGGACCAAATGAATCGGTATAACGGGTTGTGAGGAGAAAATTTACCATCATGGAAGGGGAGAAAAGGAACATGGGGAAACCCAGGGTGAACAAAGCGAAATAAATGCGTATAATTTTTGGAATTTGAATTCGCCAGACCCATCCGCACAAAACAACCCCTGAACAGAAATAGATAAGGAAAAAATAATTGAAAGCCGATACACCGGTTTCCGATGCCCTTAGAAGCAGGGATGCAATAAATCCAAACAAAAGGATACTGTGTAGTCCGGCGAGCAGGAAAAAACGACCGGTTCCAAGATTTTTGCCCATGATCATTAAAACCAACGCAATAACAACAGAAGAAATAAAAAGTATAATTGCTATATAGAATGACATAATTCGCTAATTCCTGTGATTTTACTTTAATTTTGATCCGTCACCAAAGCTAAGTAACATGAATCAAATTAAATACGCAAAACGAATCTTCTTTCTTTGTTTTTTAGTTGTTTTCGGAATTGGGTCCGGACAGAGACTTTTTGCGGCACAGGGAGATACCATTGTTGTTCACGGTTTTAATAACTTTCTGCATCAAAATTGTAATTCCGGCACCTCTGATTTTTTATTTCCCCCGGATTCCGTAAGTGCATACAAAATCATGCTGAAGTATCAGCTCAGCTGTCCCGGAATGGGTTGTGACATCTATGATCGCATTGCTACACTCAAAGTTAAACGGCACACTGGAGAATACGATTCCACCTTAACACTGGCACCGAATTTCACAGTAAATGGCAGCCCGGCGGATTCCGTTTGGTTTATGCGTGATACCAGCTATCAGTATTCCTATGACACCGTAAACGCTTCCATTGATTCGTTTCCTTTTCCATCTGTCCAGCTCTTGTTTTTTAATGATTCCCTGAATCCATTCCTGGCAACCGACACACTTATTGTCTGGCCTGCTTATTATAATGAGTATTTATTTGACACCAACGGTATTGCACTTGACTCTGCTGCAGTACCGCCGGATTCCATGGTTTATTACTTGCCGGATTCGATTTATTCTGCACCCTTCGAAGTTCTGGAGTCCATTGAAATCGCGCGGGCAATCACTCCTTTCGGGCAAGGTGTAACACTCTGGTTTGATGTTTCCGATTATAAACCCATTCTGAAAGACAGCGTGACTTTATACACAAATATTTGCGGGTACAGTAACGGCTGGCTCGTGACAACTGATTTTTATTTTATCGGGGGTTTGCCTCCTGCTCATTCATTTAAAATTAAGAATTTATGGAATGGAACCTTTCCTTATGGGAATGCTGGCAATCCGATTGAAAATCATCTTCCACCGATGACACTGGATGTTGACACACAAACAGTTTATGCAAAAACCAGGTTGGTGACTACCGGTCATGGTTTCGGTGGATTTCCAAATCAGAATGTAGCCGAATTTTATGATGTCACTCACCAGTTTATTGCTGGACAGGATACGCTTCCGCAACATCTATGGAGAGCTGATTGTGGCTTGAATCCGTTGTATCCACAAGGTGCTCCGGGTTATTCAAGCACATGGTTCTACAACAGAGCGAACTGGTGTCCGGGATCAACAGTCACTCCGCATGATTATAATATAAGCGGGCAGGCTGTTCCCGGAAGCACACTGACACTCGATTACAATATGGTACCCTATACGGTTACAGGTGGACCGTCCGGATGGTATCCTCCGGAATATTATATCCAATCCCATGTAATTTATTATGATCAGCTCAATTACCTGAACAACGCTGCTTTACTGGAAGTTCGCCGGCCCAATGGTGCTTTTGAATACAACAGGAATAACCCTTCCTGTGACGGCAGCAGCCCGGAAATAGTCATCCGGAATTACGGATCCGCAGCATTGACGACTCTCAACATTCATTATGGTGTGGATGGTTCTGCTCTGAACACTTTTGTCTGGACAGGGCAATTGGAATTTCTTGATACGGCACAGGTACTTCTTCCTCCTGTAAATTTTGGTCCGGGGAATCACACGTTTATTGTTTATCTGGACAATCCGAACTTGTCTGCCGATGAATTTGGATTTGATGATACATTAACTACATCCTTCATAGCGACAGATGTGCTGAATGTTAACGGCCTTTGGATCCAGCTTAAAAATGATGGTTCTCCCAATGAAGCATCCTGGGATATAAAAGACGAGAGCGGGACTGTGATCTTTTCACGGTCCGGATTTTCAACAGCATATGCATTGTATGAGGACACTGTTTACCTTTCCAATGGATGTTACTCGGTGAGCGTGTATGACAGTTACGGTGACGGACTCTGCTGTTATGGCGGGGGACAAGGCTTTTTTAGTATTAACTCCCCCGATGGAAATGTATTGTATATGGTTCGGGATTTTGGTGCAGCCTATTCCAAAAATCTCACGATTGATTACACTGTTGGTACCGGAACTCAACCGGCTTTGTTGAACTTTTTTATCTACCCCAATCCGGCGCATGACCTGGTGCGGATAAATACAAGCATTGAAAATGGTCGGTGCAGTTTAGAAATTCTCGATCTCAGCGGCCGAATCGTTTATGCGAACGATCAGCAAATAATTGAATCACACATGAGTGTTCTTAATCTTTCGGGATACACCAGTGGAATTTATTTTATTCGCCTTACCTCCAGCGAAAAAGTACTAACTAAAAAACTTATCATCAACTGATAACGGGATCATGCACGAAAAAAAACGCCCATGAGGCGTTTTTTTTATTCGTAGATTCATTGTTTTACAGATCGCGTTCATCAATCCTGCAGATGCATATTCACGGTGTCCGGGAACGTCAATTACGGGTTCACCGCATTGTCGATCAACCGGAATCCTTTACCGTGGATATTGATTATATCCAGAGATGGGTCATCTTTCAGGTACTTTCTGAGCTTTGTGATGAATACATCCATACTGCGTGCATTGAAATAATTATCGTCGCCCCAGATTTCTTTCAGCGCTTTTTGACGGGGGAGGAGTTCGTTTTTATAGATACACAGCATCCGTAGCAAATCAGCTTCTTTTGGACTTAATTTTTGTGATTCATTGTTGATGCTGATACTTCTGTGATCGTAATTAAAATGGTACTTGCCAAGATCAAATTCTTTTTGTGAGGGATCATGGCCCTTTTCCGCACTGCGCTTGAGGATAGCCTTCAGTTTGTACAACAATACCTCAGAATCAAAGGGCTTTGTCACATAGTCGTCTGCACCGACACGAAAACCATTGAGCATGTCTTCTTTCATGGTTTTTGCAGTCAGAAAAATGATTGGTATACGGTGCTTAAAATTAGAAAAGCATTTATCCATTTAGTTTGTTCTTTATAAGCATAATTTATTTTATAGTAAAGCATTATGCCTAAAGCAAATGATAACCAACGTCCATCAAAGAAAAAGCCAAACACAGGAATATTTAATGTTGAACTAAAATAACGTACAAAAAATACTATTATGGAAATCCAAAAAGTAATTTGAAAAAGCTGGCGTGGGGCTAAAAATAAAATTAATCCACAAATAGCATAAAATTGCTCTTCGTAACAAAGTGTCCAAGCAGAATCAATAAGAAATTTTGTTTGTTCACCGAAAAAATGATATCTCCAAGTTTCTGTTAAAGTTATGTTTCCAATACACTGTGATAAGGATAAACTAGCAGGATGAGGGATAGGATAGTGCGTTTCTGTAAGTAAATAAGGCCATGGTTGATATAAAACCATTACAAGTAATGCAGATAAGGCAAGGAAAACCCAATATGGAGGGTAGATTCTCTTAAAGCGCCGCAAAAAGTAT
>DAORHY010000087.1:0-11554 GCA_035438225.1 Bacteroidia bacterium | reverse complement strand
TTTATAAATTGATCTTCCTTCATTCAAATCAATCGTGTTCAATTAAAAAAAGAATTTCCTTGCCAACCCTTATAAATAATTTTTCAGGCTAGTGCTTCCTGTGCTGCATTTCAATGATTGAATCCAACTGGCCAAACAAAGTGCTCGCTTTTGGTTCTTTTGTTCCCCGATGGCAGGTAAAACAAAGGATTGTATTCAGTGTATCCGTCCGGTCGGAGTGATCGGGATTGAAAAAGGTGGTATTTAAATACGCTGTCATTTGCATCATTTCCCTGGCTCTTTCTTTTTCAGGCTTCGCGTCACTGGCAAAATCCAAATGCCGTCCTTTGCTGGTGTCCGGATCCATTGCATGACAAAATGAGCATTTGACGCCAAGCGATGCTTTGAAGCCGTCCATTACTGAATCCAGCTGCTCTTCCGTAATATTCCCCGGAAGAATTTTGAGATTTTGGAAACCCGGGTCATCCGAAGGAACAGTTGTAAATGCAGCGCTAATACCCATAATTGAAATGATGAGGGCGAGGGTGAACAGGTATCTGAACATGAAACTGGTTTTTGTGTAGAGTGATGCTAATCTACTCATTATTTTTAATTCTGAAGCTTTTTCAAATATTTCCCCTTTGAAGCTTCTGTGATCTCTTCCATTCTGGAAACCGGGCGTCACAGTGTGTCAATCCGGCCAGGAATTGTCAAAAGAAATTTACGCCTCCGGGTCATACCATTCCTTCACTATTGTGCTTTGAATGAATGCTGACCAGGTGAGTAGGGACACCTCAGAAGACCAATGAGTCCCGGGTACATAGAATGAAAAAATAGTACAACTGGGAAAAGAGTTTTTTACTGGAAGTATATTTTAGTTCAAAGAACGGAAAGACTTGTCATTAAACACCGGACCTGCCGGGAAGGGTACTAAAAATCGGTGCATAATGAGCATATCAAAAAGAGCCTTTTGATGGGGTTGGTTGATCAGAACAGATCTGATCGTTTGTGTTTCTCTGATTTCTTTGAGTAATAATTTGATGGCAGGCCATCCATGTTCGATGAGGCATGCATGTTCAGTTATCGTATTTTGTAAAACAATACCTTTTGATTTTCTTGTAATACTCAGGTTTTCGCTAACCTTAAAGTCAGTAAGTGAAAATAGTTTATGCTGCGATGCATACTTTGTCAGGGCATA
Source organism: Bacteroidia bacterium (assembly GCA_035438225.1). Classification (GTDB taxonomy): domain Bacteria; phylum Bacteroidota; class Bacteroidia; order AKYH767-A; family 2013-40CM-41-45; genus JADKJP01. The sequence goes on along the minus strand of DAORHY010000087.1, from coordinate 10,377 downwards.
CAATATTCCATCAATTACTTCTTCCGGTGTTATTCCTGTCAGGCATTTTTGAATTTTACATTCCAAAGCATGCTCATACCCTCCCGGGCAATCATTTTCGGGTTTAACCACAACAATTGACTTTTTTCCTGCCGGCTTCCAAAGAAAAGGGTCCGTAGGGCCAAAGATTGTCACTGTAGGGATGTTTACAGCATCCGCCAAATGCCCGATTCCGGAATCATTGCCTACATGCAAATCGCATTTCATCAAAATTGCGGCTACCTCATCCAGTGGTTTGCCGGAAAGAATGAAACATTTATTTGCCGGTAAACTCTTTTTTAACCGCATCACCCTTTCGTTCTTCGGCGAAGCAGTCGGGATGATGATTGTAGCATTGAATGCTTTAATTAAATAACGGCAGACTTTAATGAATCCAGACAGTATCCAGGCTTTTTTCTCAAATCCGCTATTGGGGTCAAGGGAAATCAGGAGATTCTGGCTGGGGTGGATATTGTTTTTTTTCAGCCACAGTGTGGCTGCTGCTTTAGCAGAGTTATGAATGATAAGTTTTTGTTTACGATGACTGCCCTTAAATCCGCTGGCTTTTAAAGCATGCGTAAGAACTTTGCTGATATGCAAGGGTCTTCTCCGCTTCATGCCTCCGATATGCACTATTTTTGGAAGGGCCTTTGTAATGTGTTTGTGGTTTTCAGGCAACGAATATTCAATATTGATGCAATGATCATAAAAATTTGAAAGTGCATTTAAATCTTTAACCGGAACCGGATCTAAAAAAGCAGTAGTATACTGTTGTACTAAAACCCGGTGCTCGGGTTTTACCATCAGTGTGATATTTGCGTCCTTAAAATGATCACAAAGTAATTTCAATGCAGGCATCACCAAAATGATGTCGCCAAGGTTGTCAACCCTTCTTATTAATATATTTTTCACTTGCCTCAAAACCCTGAATTCGAGCCATCTGTTAATATCCGCCGTTGTTGGATGGAGAAGGATCCTTTTTGCATGCAAATTGTGTCATTGAGAAAACAGTATATGCGGAAGTAGCAATTATTCCCATGCCTAGTTTTTTAATAAAGGATCTGCGTTGGTGAAGGTTGATTTTATTTAATTCTGTATTTTCTTTTGGCTTCTTTTTCATAACCGAGCAGTTTTTTTATCATTTTAAATTTCGCCCCGATCAATATTGCTTCACGAGAGAAGCAAAATGATATCACCAAAGATAATTAATTTTTTATAGTGGGAAAGCGGAAGGTGGGGGTTTTTGAAAATGTTACAGCAAATGGATTTTTCGAGACGTCGGCCTCTTTGCCTGCTTTAATTTTTGATGAGTTTTATTATTTGTATTCGTTGGTCCATGGCGATCATTCCGAAATACAATCCGCCACTGAGGGCAGAAAGGTTAATTTCCAGGTGTTGAATTCCCTCCTGGAAATAATGCTTTCCAGCATTGAATACTACCCTGCCTGCTACATCTGAAAATATTATTTCGTAAGTATTCCGTTGTGACACTTTGAATTCAAGTGTAAATACTCCATCGGACGGATTCGGGCTCACGTTTATGAGCCTGATATCAGGGCTGAGTGAAATGATCCCTGTAATGGCAGATTCCGAAACTGCCTGACATCCATTGGTATCCGTGACACGTACAGAATAATTTCCTGCTAGAGGAACAATGAAACACTGATCAGTTGAAAGGATAACTCCCGGGTTGGACACCGTAAACCATTCATACGCAGTATAAGCGCCGGCACAAAGCGTATCGCCATTGATTGAGACCAAGGGTTGAGCAGGGCTTGCAAACTCAGTGATAAATGCCGGATATGTGACGGAATCACATCCAGCCGAGTTGCACGCTACAAGTGTCACATCAAATGTTCCGCTGTTTGCATAGTAGATTCCCGTGGGGTTCTGCACAGAGGAAGTGTCCGGGACAGCTCCCGGGAAATACCACTGCCAGGAAGTTGCATTGTTCGTAGATGCATCAAAGAAATTGATTGCTTTTTTTGAACACCAGGATGAATCGCTGGAACTGAAATTGACAACCGGCACTGTACCTGGTGAATAACACGTCATTTTGAAAAAGACAGGCTGGTCTGCTATTCCATTTACCTTCAGCGGTTCGTAAACACCGGGAGTAGTTGGGAAATCCAGAGAGTGTGTTGTGGAACTGATACAAATGGTGTCATTTTGACCGCCATGGTCCCGGAGCGTAATATGAGGTGATGGATAGTCATAAAAACTTCCGGAATAGTCGGCATCGCTACCACCTACATAGGTTGAACCACCACAGCCATAGCCGGTTCCGTTTGCATTCAAATTCACCACAAAGAAATCGTAATGACCGGCATTGGCCGGCTGGAAAGCTCCTGGAGATGTAGGGAATGAATCTTGAGTTATCCCGACCGCATATGCTTCACCAATGGAATTTACGGCAACGCCTGTTCCAATGTCTCCCCAATATCCGCCCAGGAAGGTAGAGTACATCAGTGTGCTGCCAGTTGCATTCAGCCGGATTGCAAAGGCATCCGTGCCTCCGGTGCCTGCATGTGAAGTTTGCAAAGCACCCGGCGTAACAGGGAAAGCAAAAGTGTATGTAGAACCTACGATGTATGCGTTATCGGTTGCTGCATCCACAGCAATTGCATTTCCAGTTCCCGGAGCAAGAAATGTAGAGTAATCCAGGGTTACAGGAACAGTAGCGCTGAGTTTTGTAACAAAAGACATGACCCCGTCCAGGCCGGAATTATAAATAGTGGTATAAGCACCTGCAGTTGTTGGAAAAAGAGGAGTTCCAAAACTGCTGAATATTTTTCCAGTAATAAATGCATTGCCTGAACTATTTACTGCGATGCTTCTTCCTTCTGCTTGTGAGAAGGCGCCACCGCCTAATCGAACGGAATAAATCAGACTATTTGCACCACTTTGGTTAATATCAAATTTCGCTACAAACGCATCCTTATCTCCGGTGGGGAATACGGATGTGGCTTTTGTCGGAAAATTTCCAATCGAAGTAGCACCTGTAATGTACGCTATTCCCGGTCCTCCCAAAGCGATGCCATACCCTTGTTCGCTTCCGCTCCCTCCGAGAAAAGTCGAGTAGACCAATCCGGTTCCGGAAGGATTGAGTACAGTTAAAAACGCATCAGAACCAGAATTGTGAAGCGGTTGATAAGCATTCGCTGTGGAGGGAAAGTTGGTGATGCCGGTAATATTTAAGTCAACGACACCGGTAACATATGCTCTTCCCTGATCATCAATTGCCAGGCCTGTTCCCATTTCGGAAGAGTTTCCGGGTAAATAGGTGCTGTATAAAAGCGTACTACCGTCACTTGAGAATTTGGCGACAAATATTTCAGGATAAACATTTCCCGGACCGGAATAAGCGCCTGCCGTGGTTGGAAATGATCCGTCTACAATTCCGGTCAGATAAACGTTGCCGTCATTATCCATCGCATTGCTAAAGCAATAATTGATATTGTTTCCGCCTCCGGTTGCGCGTGTATAGGAAGCCCAGACCATTTGAAACAACGGGTCAATAATCAGGTCATAATTTTTATTGTAGCCGTTCACTGCATCAAATCCAAAGGTGGTGTCGTTCAGGAGTATGTAATTTACATCAACATGTTTTTTTCTGCCATTTATTATTTGCCAGGCTACAGGTTTTTTTTGCAACTGAACATTGTAACTTGTTCCAATTGCAAGTTCGCCTTTTGCATTCACCGACAATGTGTTGATCCCTTCATAATATGCTTTGATGGAATTGATTTCGGCCCCAGCATGCACAACGTAATCATATTTTAGTTCTTTACCATATCCGTAAAAATTCAAATCAACTTTATTAAAGACCGATAAATAGTTGATTTGTGAAAACTCTTCGGGATGTATAACCCATTTGCGCGCATCCTTGCCAAACAAATAAGAGGCCACACTTTTTTTTCCATCCTTGCCGGAAATCCTTAGGTCGGTACATGGATTAATAAATTTCATATTCCAGACGAGGTAAGGATGGTCTTCAGTGCCATCCGGAAGTTCAGTTTCTTCTCCAGGCTGTGAGAAACTCAATCCATTCCGAAGAAATGCTACTCGTGTTGCAGTTGATTGTCCTGTGTACAAGATTTCCGGATTCCATTGACCTTCATTCCGCAGGAATGTGACATGGTTGGAGGACAAATTTGTCTCAGCAAAGCTGGAAAAGGCTTGTCCGAAAAGTACAATCCAAAGAAGCAAATACGATACCGGTTTGGTTTTCATTTTAACTTTCAGAAGCTGTGTTAAATTTATGTTCCATCCTTTTGCCTGATCCTGACGATGTCGGCAGCTGCCTGTAGATGCTGACTGATTGACTATTTGCAGGAAAGCTTTTTATCAATGGCAAGACTAATCAACCGGCGATTCATATAAAATGAAAGGTTGCTGAACGGGAAGAAAATCAGGGTGAAGCGGTTTTTAGCCATCCGGGATATTTCTGAATTCCTGCCTGCCAACCGGCCTCTGGTGCGACACAGTTTAATGATGTTTGTGTGCCTGTGCAGAAATCCTTTCTTCGTATGACCCGGAGCCGTCAATCACTTCAAAAGCTGCCATCATTCCGGCTGCATGGTGCTCGATGATGTGGCAATGATACATCCACATACCGGGACGGTTGTCGGGTATCCAGGCAATTTTAATTTTGGACCTGGGTGTTAGGTTCACTGTATCTTTCCATGCTCTGTATTCCGGTGCCTTGCCATTCACTTCCAGGACCTGGAAGAAGTATCCATGCAAATGAAAAGGATGATCCATCAAACTCACGTTGGAGACTTCCCAGATCTGCAGCTCACCTACCCGTACAGGTTTGTCAGTCACATGGACATTGCCGTTTACAAGGAAATTCATTCCATCCTTCAGACTTGGACCGACAGAAAGTTTAATATGTCTGGTGATTTCAGCATCTTGATCGGCTAATGATTCAATCTTTCTTAAGGTTTCTGGAAGCATTGCAACGGAAGGTTTCTTTTCCACGACATTGATAGTTGCAAATGTTTCCCGTTTTGCTTTAAGAAATGTCATCCTGTTGTAGGGTAAAGATTCCATTGGGAATGTTTCTCCTTCCTGAAAAGGGCCTGCAGCAATATCGATTCTTTCTCCGGGTGTGATTAACACTTCTGTTACTACACGCGGATGTTCCAGCAGTCCGCCGTCTGTTCCAATAATTTTAAATTCTTTCCCACCCAGGTAGAGTGTAAAATACCTTGCACTGGAAGAGTTAATAAAGCGCCATCTTTCGACCTGTCCTGCATGTATTTCAATTTCCTGATTTTCTTTTCCATTGATCAGCAAAGTATTTCCCTGCCTGCCATCATGCCTTTCCACTATACGGGGAAGAAACCAACCGGGCCTGGTGAATTGGTTCTTCTTGTCAAGTTTCATGTCGTCGATCATAAAAATTTTATCTCCGTCCAAAATCGGATCGGTTTCGTCTTCAACGATGATCGCACCATACAATCCTTTTTCCATTTGAACCGTTTCATTGACATGTGAATGATACCAAAACGTACCCGCGTCCGGTAGCACCAAACGGTATTCAAAAGTCTCACCGGGTTCAATTGGTTTTTGAACTTCATCTGTACCGTCCATGGATGCAGGAATGCGTAATCCATGCCAGTGAATCAGTGTCGGTTGATTCAGGTTATTGGTAACTCTGACCACCAGAGTATCGCCCACGTTTGCTTTCAAAACAGGTCCGGGAATTTGTTGATTGAAACCCCAGGCTTCGATTGTTTTTCCGGGTGCTGTATCCCAGTTGAATTCACTTGCTTCGAGGTTGTATTCAATAATTTTGGTTTGGTTTTTCATAATTTTTTGTTTTTGTAAATTACTCATTCGTGGAGGTGATTTATTATTTCAACCGGATTCCAAAGCCAAATTCTATTGAAAGATTTGCCATGTTGCCGTCTATTGAAAAGGTGTCTAAACTTTTGAATGGAAATGAGTAAAGCGGAAGATACATCCGATAACTAAAGAAATACTTTTTATTCCCAATCTTTAAATTGTACATCAGTCCTGCATCCGGACGAATGGAATTTACAGAGGCTGAGAAGGCTTCAAATTCAGGATTTTCAAGGGTTTCTTTGTAGGTGTCGTATTTGATTCCGGCCAGGAGTGAAAAGGTATGGGATGAATTTTTCGCATAGAAAGTTGTTCCGGGTCCGATGATCTGGCGAAGTGAATAATTGTAGTTTGTTTTGATGTGATTAAAATTCCGGAGAAATGCATTGTTGTATGAATAGGATGTATGGGCTACAAGACTCAGTTTTCTTTTTATGTTCCATTGCAACAGGTTACTCAGACTTAAATCAGACATTGGCCATGGGTTGATTCCGATTGCGGGTTCTGTTGTCAACGTACTCAAACTGTAATTTTTATGTGTTACGTCAGAAGATTCTTTTTGAGCTGCAAAAACGACGTGGGTCAATAGCAGGAAAAAGAGTGGCAGGTAGGTTGTAATTTTCATTGGATTGAAAGGTTTGTTTGGGTTTATAAATGATTTTGAAATTTATTATCTGTGTTGAAAGTAATAGTGCAGGCCTTCGAGGATATTTGGTTTTTTCGAACCTCTGTGGTCCTCATACGGTTCGAGGTGACGTTTGATTTCAATGTCGGGATAATTGTTTTCCAGGTGTTGGTAGAATGCCTGGAATGGAGCAAGCATTCTGCCCCCGTTTTCCATTTCGCCCAGTCCCATGAACACCAGTTGGTGGTGGATTTTATTGATGTTCCTGTGTTCTAGTTCCAGCCGGAGAATAATTTCATTGTCGTACCATAAAGACGGACTGAGCAGGATGTAATTGCCAAATACTTCGTTATGGTTTGTGAATGCATAGGATCCGAACAATCCGCCAAAGGAATGACCCAGAATAATCCGGCTTTTTCTTGAAGTATCTGCTGCAAAATCACTTTCCATTTTTGGTACGAGTTCGTTTTTGATAAAGAGCATAAAGTTTTCAGCGCCGCCTTTACCTTCACTGGCTATGGTTGGTGTGTAGTCCGTGGCCCTGTCGTTTCCATATCCAATACTCACGACCAGTACATTTGAAGTTGCATAGTCGGCGCTGATGGTTTTGCAATTTTCAGCCACATCGGTAAAAATTTCTTCCCCATCGAGGAGATAGAGGACGGCATATTTTTGGGATTCAGGATTGTAGTTTTCCGGAAGGCCCACTTGAATGGAATAATTGGCTCCATTTGAAAGTGATTGAATTGAAAATTCTCTCGTAAGGTTTGGGTTGAAAGCTTCTTTTTTACAGGAAGCCAGGATCAGAATTGAAAGCAGTACAAGTGTGTTTTTCATTGGTGGTTTTTTTTTCAGTGAATTGTTTAAAATTTATGAGGCAAAAGTAGGCCGGGCTCAGCCCGGGATGTTACAGGACTTTGGGTAAGGCTTATACAATTTTGGGTTTGTACCGGATAAATGGCCCTGCCGGAGGCAACCTAACCCCGGGCGCAGCGCGTGTCGCGCGTGCGGGGAAGCGGAGCACGGGCAGGGCGGAAGTGAGTAGCAGGGAAGGGTCGTTCCAAAAAAAATCCCGCAAACTTGCCGTAATCTGGCAAGTTTGCGGGAAATAAATCTGCAGGTTTGTTTAAAAGTATAGCCGGTACATCAGATTTGGGAACAATCCAAATTGTCTTACATACCCGACATTGCCGGCAATCTTTCCATCGTAGTACTCCGACAATTTTCCGTTTGCGTTGGTAACGTTATTCAGCGTAATGAAAAGTTCGTGTGTCACTTTTTGTTTGTTCCATTTGTAACTTGCAGAAAGATTCACCTGGTAGATGTCTTCAAACTTTTTATCATAAGCTTTTTCGTAATCCCAGAATTTATTGTTTGCAGGATCTACGGCTAAATTTCCCTGCGCATCTCTCAACAAAGGAATGTACCTTTTTCCGCCACTGAAGAATACTTTTGCATTTACATTTAGTGTTTGGTTTTTCTTTCTTCCGCGATTCGCAAATTCTTTACCGACCAGCGCATTGACGAGGTAATTGCAATTGTATTGTGTGTTTCTTTCAATACCGTCCATAGCTTTGTATTTGGAATTGTACAAGGAAGCATTGATTAAGTAATAATAGCTCTTGTTGAAAAAACGCTCCAGTGTAAGTTCTATTCCATAATTTTTTCCGGTGCCCTGGTTGACCAATTCTACATATTTGAAATCTTTGCCTTCGTTGATGGTTGCATAGGAACTGTTTGCAAGGTTTTCTACCGGTAAATTGTAAAGGTGCTGATAATAGGACTCCGCTTTCAGCCTTAAGTTTTCTCCGAAGCGTTTTTCGTACGCAAGTACGAAATGATCAGCTTTTAGTAAGTCAAGATTTTTGTTGGGTTCGGTGACACTTCCGTCTTTTTGTTCCACCCGTGTGAAGTAGTTGTGAACACTTTCCATGGTGCTGTGTTTGCCGTAGCCTGCGTTCAGGGAACTTGTGTTCGTCAGCTTCCAGTCTATTTGTAATCTCGGTTCCAGCGTGCTTTTGCGGTTGTACAATACATTCATGTTGTGAATTCCTGCAACGATTGTGATGTCTTCACTTACGCGGTGCTTCCAGCTTGCAAAACTTCCCACTGTATTTATTTTTTCTTTGAAATCACCCATGGTGAACAGGGTATTTGCGCCCTCCTGCATTTTGCTGAGATCGTAATCATAAGCCAGGAGTGCATATTTTGCTCCGATTTGAATTGTATTTTTGGAATTTATTTTGTTGTTGTAGGTCATTGCTCCGCGATAGGATGAATTTTTAAGCCTGCTGGTATAATCCAGTACTTTATCGCCGACGGAGTCAGTTAAAAAACCGCCCTGGTCATCATAAATCTTTGTTGTCTTTATTTTAAAAATATCTTCATCGATGCCTTCGCTGGAATAGGAAAGCGTGGTCTTCAGATAGCTTTTATCACCAAGTGCCAAAGTATGGTTCAAGCCATAATTGGACAAAAAATTACTTTTATCATAATTTTCGGTAGTCGCTGCAGCGATGGTTTCGTTCCCGGGTGTTGAAATCATATCAGCTCTTACATCTTCCAGAGAAGCGGAACTGGTACCGGCCAATCCGAAGACCGAAAAAACACCGGCTTTTTTAGTTGGTAATACAATTTTAAAAGCACCGTCCTGGTAGCTCAGGTCTCCGTCCACTTTCAGGACTTTAAGTTTGTTGAGGAGAGAGATTGTAGAGTATCTGTAATTGATCAGATACGAACCGCCATAACCTTTTTTGAAGGGGCCTTCCAGTGTTAAATCGGATCCCTGAATTCCTATTCCCACAGCGGTTTCCTGCTTTTCATTGTTCCCGGTCCGCAATTTCACATCGTAAACGCCGGATAAAACATCGCCATATTCCGGTGAAAAAGCACCGGTAGAGAAATCCGAGGTGCCCAACAGGCTGTTGTTTAACGCACTCACTCCTCCATTGACCGAGTTCTGATCGGCAAAATGTGTAGGGTTGGTAATTTCAACACCGTCAAGGCGCCATTGAATGTATTTTGGGGAATTGCCGCGAACGATGATGTCATTTTGGCCATTTTGAGAAGCCGTTACTCCCGCATAATTCGATAAAATTTTAGATGGATCATCCAGTCCTCCTGCAAAACGTCTGGTTTCTTCTGCAGAAATAGACCGGGTACTGATCAGCGACATTTCATTGGTAGCTTCTCCTTTGTTTTTGAAAGCTTTAATTTCGACTTCGCGGAGCTTCAGAAGCGATTCCTGCATTGTAAGTTCGAGCACTTTTTCTTTCCCTGAGTTGATTTCAATATCGGGAACGATTTTACTTTCATATCCTAAATAGGATAGTTTCAAAGCAATTCTGCCAACGGCAATTTTTTCCATTTTAAACTCACCGTTTACATCTGTTGATGCACCAATGCTCAGATCGGTGCTGAGTTGTACAACGACTCCGAAGAGCGGTAATTTACTGTCCGCATCGAGTACCGTTCCTCTGACAGTTTGTGTTAGAGTTTGACTTTTGACATATCCTGATAAGAGGATCAGGAAGAAAGTGGTAGAAATTAGTTTTTTCATTTGGGGTTCGTTTGTATAAGTTGTTTAATTACTTATACAAAAGTCCGCCACCGGAGGCAAGTCCGCAACTCAACTATGCCAAGTATAGGATGCTGTCTGCAAACCGGTATCTGCAATCTGCAACCCGATTTTCAAGAACTCAGATTCTGTTATTGATAATCTGAAAAAAGTTCTCTTTGTAGGTTTCGGAGATCGGAATTAACTGATCTGCAATTTTTATTCTGCTCCGTTCGATGGATTCTATTTTATTGATGCCTACCATATAGGATTGATGCACTCTGCAAACCAGGCTGGGGGGGAGGATCTGTTCCAGTTCTGTAAAGTT
>DAORHY010000086.1:0-11560 GCA_035438225.1 Bacteroidia bacterium | reverse complement strand
CTATTATCCTGCGCATCAGTATCCGGACATCGGCGCGTATGATATTCAGTTGATCACAGTTGATTACAATGGTTGCGTAGATACAACTGTCAGCAGGGTCGAAATCAGGCCGAGTTCAACCATTTACATTCCGACAGCTTTCACACCCAACAGTGATACAAAAAATGACGTATTTCACGTTTATACGTATAATGTGGTGAAAATTGATGCGGCAATTTACGATCGGTGGGGGCTAAAGATTTATGAATGGGACACCCTGAATGGCGGTTGGGATGGAAAAATTAACGGTAATCCGGTGCAATCGGATACGTATGTTTACAGGGTTAGTACGCTGGATGTAAATAATAAGCGCGATGTCCTGATTGGCCATGTCAGTGTGGTCCGTTAATGTAGAAAAAAGCAATTTTACAGTTTGTGCCCAGCCACCTGTGTGGCTGGGTTTTTTATTACTGTGTTAATAAGATTGCTTATAAATAGATATTTTTGGAATTATCATCATTTTATACTTTCTTTAGATTTGTATATGCGTTACGTTAACCCCATACGCAAGTCCGGAAGCTAAATCTGCGATTTATCCGGATTCAAAAAAACGATTATGTCAGATCTTAAGAGTAAGCACGACATGGTAATTGAGATTGTCAACCAGGTTGCCTCAATTGCTGCGAAACTGGGTATTGTGCACAACAGTACTGATGATGAAATTTTAGACGGACGGCACATTACTATTCGCGGAAAGAAAATGCTCTATTTTGGATCCTGCGGATACCTCGGATTGGAACATGATCCCAGGATAAAATACGGTGCGATAGAAGCAGTCAATAAATACGGAACCCAGTTTTCATCCTCACGCGCATATGTTTCTTCCAGCTATTACCAGCAGTCGGAGGAATTATTGCGCAAAATGTTTTTTGGAAAACCTTTATTGTTGCTCCAGTCGCTGACAGTCGGTCATATGTCAAATATCCCGATCCTGGTTGGGAATGACGATGCAGTAATTATGGATGCTCAGGTGCATGACAGTGTACAAACTGCTGTTCAATTGCTCCGCAACCGGGATGTCCATGTGGAACTCATTCGTCACAACCGGGTGGACATGCTGGAAAGCCGGGTCAAGGCCCTAAAAGATAACTACAGGAAAATCTGGTACATGGCAGATGGAGTCTATTCCATGCAAGGTGATTACGCTCCCGTTAAAGAACTTTACCGACTGGCCGATCAGTATGAACAGCTCAATCTTTATCTCGATGATATTCACGGCATGAGTTGGGCAGGGCCGAATGGAACGGGTTATGTGCTCAGCCAGGGTGATTATCACCCTCAACTGTATCTCACAACCGGGCTCACCAAGGCCTTTGGTACCTCCGGAGGATTATTGATATACCCGGAAGAGGCCAGCTTTAATCTTATAAAAAATACGAGCAAAGCCTTTATTTTTTCAATCCAAATGCCTCCCATGGTACTTGGAGCTACTGTAGAATCTGCTAAAATCCACCTTAGCGACGAAATTTATACCTTCCAGGATGAACTCCGCTTAAAAATGGAGTACTTCAACAATACAGCAAGGAAACTCGGGCTTCCTCTGATCAATGAAACAAATTCTCCCATTGGTTTCATCGGAGTAGGGAAGCCGGATGTCGGGTATAATATGGTCAGAAGAATGATGAACCAGGGTTATTATTTCAACCTGAGTGTTTTCCCAAGTGTATCCTATAACAACACAGGCCTTCGTATTCCGATGAATCGTCTTCATACATACGAAGACATCGACAACATCCTTGGTGAAATTGCGGCCCAGCTTCCACTGGCACTCGAAGATTCTAAATCGAGTATGTCCGAAATTTATAAACACTTCAAACTCGTAGCCTGATCAGTGTAAATCAAAAAAAAAGGTCCGGGGTTCCGGACCTTTTTTTGGATTGATTTTTTATGGCTGTTCGCATAGTTGCCAGAAGTTGTTCAGAATTGAAACAGCGGCAACGAAATTTTCAAAGGAAATAGGCTTGATGATATATCCAGCCACGTTGTAATTGTATGCTTCAAAACGATCCTTGTCATCATTGGAGGTTGTCATAACAAAAACACTGATGTTATGGAGGTCTTTGTCAGCACGCAACTCCTTCAAAAACTCAAGGCCATTCATTTTGGGCATATTGATGTCAAGGAGAATGATCCTGGGAACGGGTTGTATTTTTTCAACGCCATTCGTCCCACGTAATTTGTCCAGAGCCTCAACACCATTGTGGGCAATATAAAGCGGATTGGAAATATTGCTTTTCTTGAATGCTCTCTGAACATTCATACAATCCACTTCATCGTCGTCAACCAATAGTATGTTCACGATTTTTTCCATTACTTGTTAAGTTAGTACGAGTCCCCCAACTGAGGGTTGCATCTTTCCCAGATTGCAGAGGCACAAATTACATAAATTCCTGAATTTTTTAAAATTTCCATAAGTTTCTGTAAAAGGTTGAAAAGCAGTGCAGGGGATGCACCCGCCACGGATTCGTTGTCTGACCGGTTCGGGAACGTTTAAATAGGCGCATGAGTTTGTGTACAATTTCTTACAATTTCTTACAGTTCGGTATCCATTGGAGTAAATTAGCGGTATTAAAGTATTCAACCAGAAAATGACAGGAATGAAAAAGCTCTTCAGATTTTTATTCAGAAAAGATTTATACGAAAGCATACCGTATGATGATCTGATGTCACGTCAGCGCTTTACGCTTTTTAGAATATTCACGTACACGGCATTCATTGCGAGTGTTTCAACAGCCATTCAGATTCTGACAGCCTTTGAAACTACGAATATCCTGAGTGTCATTTTGCTGGCTTTGGCCTTCATCATTATCGCAACATTCTTTTCGGTCAAATCTTATACTCATCTCACTACGGCCTATATTGTTTCGTTAGTTGCCGGTTTCTCAGTTGTACACATCCAGGCATACAATGCAGGGGGCTTGCTGAATACAGGGACAATGTACATTTGTGCAATCATCATGACGGCATTTATGCTGCTGGGTACAAAAGGAGGGAAGTGGTTTACGGTGTTGGGAATCATCAGTGTTGTTTTTCTTTTTTATGCATCGGAATATACTTCCTGGACGACTTATGATTTGTTTAAGAATGATATACACCTGATCCATCAGGATGCGCTCACAACATTTATACTCGCCTTGTTCCTTGTGGCTGCACAAAGCAATTACCTGCACAGTGGAAAAAATGTAATTATCGAACGGATCACAGAGCAAAAAAATCAACTTGAAATCAGTAACGAGAAATTGCAGGAATACACCGTACACCTTGAACGAACCAACCGCGAGCTGGATAAATTCGCTTCCATTGTTTCGCATGACCTGAAAGCGCCTCTACGTGCTATAGGAAACCTGACCGGATGGATTGAAGAGGATGCAGGAGACACGCTGACACCAGAGGTGCGTACCAATTTTGACATGATTAAACAGCGTGTAAAAAGGATGGAAGACCTGATCAACGCCATTCTTGATTATTCACGCGCTGACCGTCGGGCAAGCGACGATGTGAGAGTAGACTGCAGGCAGTTAATTGAAGAAACGATTGACTTTATCGGAAAGCCGGAAAATTTAAAAATTGAAATCGGTCCCGGAATGCCGGAAATGATCACAGACAGAACGCGTCTTAGCCAGGTATTTTCCAACCTGATCGGAAATGCAATCAAATACAATGATAAGGAGAAAATTCAGGTTCAGATTTCCGTAACAGAACAACAGGACGGATGGACTTTCTCTGTGAAAGACAATGGTCCCGGAATCGAGCTTCAGTATCAGGAGAAGATTTTTGTGATCTTCCAGACACTTAACCGCCGCGACGATGTGGAAAGTACCGGCGTTGGACTCGCTATCGTTAAAAAAATTATCGAAGACCAGGGTGGTAAGATTTGGGTAGAATCTGAGCCGGGTCATGGTTCAGATTTCCTTTTCACCTGGCCGCGGTTCAAAAAACAAAAGGATTCGGTCCTTATTGCTGCAACAATCATTGTGTAAGAAATCGAATTGAATTCCAAAACACTTCGGTTGGGATGAAGTTAAATTGCATGAAGATAATCCACCAAGGAACATGCGAAAAATCAAAACATCCCAGGAAGTAAATGGATCACCTGAATTGAAGGTGGTAAGTCTTCAGAACGACCGCGCTCAGATTGAGTTTGAAATTGACAGGCACGTGAAGAGTATCCAGAGTCTGATCAGAAAACTGGTGCCTTCAGAAAGACAGAAATATTATAACGGATTGCTCTCTCATATGCTTGCAGAACCGGTGCGTGTGCCGCTCGAAGTACACTCGAACAAACAGGTACACAAGGACCGGGATTACAGCCAACTAAATGAAAAGGATCTGGGTCTGATCCGGGAACTGTCTCAAAATCTTGAACAATTGTATCGCATCAGCGGATTCGATACTGAATAAAATAACCCATACATGAAGTGTAAAAAAGAGCGCGGTGAGAAATCATCGCGTTTCTTTTTTTAGTTTAGTGCAGTTGTCAGATCAGGCGGCGGGAATATCACTGTTCCTTCTGAATCATTTTCTATCTTGTCCCGATCCTGTAGACCGGATACCGGTGATAACTCTCTTCGAAATACGGGGAATGCCTGTAGATAAAGTAGAGTTGTGAGAAAGCATCGGCCGCAAATTCAGGATCATTTGCTTTTTTTGATTCAAAATCTTTTTTTAGATCAGGGTTTTCGATTAAAATTTTCTCCGCCAGGGAATCAAAAACATACGACGAAAACCATTCTTTTTGCTGCAATATACCATCAAAAAATCCCCAGTTAAAATAGCTGTCTGTTGCTTTTGGTTCCAGGGTTTCAATAAGATACCGGCTATTTTCCTGAAATACCGGGACGAGATAATCTCCCTTTCTGATTTGAACCTTTTCTGTTTTCGTCTGGACCCGGGTGTCGTAATGCAGATAATGTCCTTCGTAGGGGCTTTCCACTGTGGAATACTGTTCAATATAGGACACTTCAGCGAATGTTGCTGAGTCTTCCTTTACAGGAATCAGCCTGAATTTATTTTGTTCAAGCAAAGTGATAACTCTTAGCCATGCCTGAGGAATCAGGTAGTACATCGGTGCAACAATTGTATCCCGGGCAAAGTAACTTGGATAGTAGCTGATCTTTTTTTCAAAAGGTTGGCTGTGGTCGTAATGGATCTGGGGCAAACCGGTTACTTTACTTACTTTGCTCACGGCTGTATATCCTTTAAAATCCAGTTTTTCAATGTGTGTAGTATCCAACTGCCAGTTGATCGGAAAGCGGTCGCGGACCACATCTTCTTTCCGGGCCAGGAGCCTTGTTTCCCGGATTTTATCGGCATAAATATGTGACATTTCAAGTAATGAATGCAGCAGAGTCTCAGTAGCGCTTACTCTGTCAGGGAATGGTTTCAGCATGTGTGTTTCAGCGATGAACCCAAAAGTGTTGAACAGGACGCAGTATCCGGTTGAAAACCTGGGCAGTTCAAGAAAGGCACGCATGCCGCTGTCCGGTGTGTCTTCGTAGTTTTTGGTGTCTACATACGGACACATTTCTTCGCCCTTCTGTTTCATTTTTTTAAATAAAAATGGCGCCAGCGTTTCTCTCATGGTATTGCCCAACAAAGGATACAATTTATCGGGCTGACTGCAGATCAGCGACATGGTATATTGGTAATCTGCTCCATCACTCACGTGTGTGTCCAGGAAAATATCCGGATCCCATTGCCGGAGAATTCCTGTCAGCGACTGAGTGTTCCGTGCATCGCTTTTAATGAAATCACGGTTAAGGTCGAGGTTCTGTGCATTGCCCCGAAACCCATACTCAGCAGGACCATTCTGATTGGCTCTGCTGCAACAACCGCGAATCAGTGCACCATCGATGTTGTACACCGGCAGGATGCAAATGGTAACATTATCCAATAATGGGTTGGTATTAATTGTGTTCAGAAGTTCCTTTGCCCATATCGGACTTGCATTAATTCCATCCGGCTCGCCGGGATGAATTCCATTATTGATAAATAAAACCAGGTTGCCCAGCTCGTGCAATCTTTTCGGTTCAAAAAGTCCTTTCTTATCAATAATAAATAAATGCAGCGGTAAGCCGACATCTGTTTTTCCGTAGGGGATAAGGCGAGCCTTACTATAGGAAGAATCAAGGAAACGGTAGGCTGAAATGATCTGGTCGTAGTCTGGATTTGTTGTCAGCAGAGAATCAAAAGCAACGGGATCTTTTGCCTGTATACTAATGCAGGGCAGCCAAAAAAGGAATGGAAGAAGGGACCGGATACATTTGTGAATCATTTTTCAAACATATCAAATCTTCTTCAATTCGCCTGTTCTGCTTTGTTAACATCTTTTTGCTGAAGATTTTTTTGGATTTAATACCTTGTCTCCTTAAATCTTAACATGGATTCTATGAAAAATTTGCTTTCACTCTTCGGTCTGTTGCTCTTCCTGTTCCGGGCAGATGCCCAGGTTGACCTGAAAACTCCTTTGCCTTCCGATCCCAAAGTTCGTACCGGAACCTTGAATAACGGCATGAAATATTATATCCGGCAAAATTCCAAACCTGAAAAACGCGCAGAATTCCGTTTGGCAGTAAATGCTGGATCTACCTCAGAAAATGACGATCAGCAGGGCCTTGCACATCTCGTAGAACACATGGCTTTTAACGGAACGAAGAATTTTAAAAAGAATGAATTGATAGATTACCTTGAGTCGGTTGGAACCAAATTCGGTGCACATTTAAATGCATATACGAGTTTTGATGAGACGGTCTATATGATTCAGCTTCCAACCGACAGCGAATCGATTGTGAACAAAGGAATACAGATCCTGGAAGAATGGTCCCACAACCTCTTGTTTGATTCAATGGAAGTGGAAAAGGAACGGGGAGTAGTTGTGGAAGAATGGCGCTTGGGCCAGGGTGCGGATGAACGTATGCGAAGGAAGTATTGGCCTATACTTTTTAAAGATTCCCGTTATGCAGAGCGATTGCCGATTGGAAAAAAGGAAATCATTGAACATTGCTCACAGGCTACATTGAAATCATTCTACAAGGATTGGTACCGCCCGGATATCATGGCAGTGATCGCTGTGGGGGATTTTGACCTGAATGAAATGGAGGCCAAACTTAAAAAACAATTCAATGATGTACCGGCCGTTCCAAATCCCAGACCGGTAAAAGCGTACACAGTGCCGGACAACAAAGAAATTCAAATTGCGGCGGTGACGGATAAAGAAGCTCGTTTCAGTATGGTGGATTTGTTTTATAAGCAGCCACCCCAGGTTTCAAAAACAGTTGAAGATTACCGGCGTAACATTGCACAAAGCCTGTTTTCCGGTATGCTGAATGCACGGATGTCGGAGTTACAGCGCCAGGCAGATCCACCGTTTATGTTTTCCTACAGCGGCTACGGAGACCTTGTACGGAACAAATATGCCTACACATCAGCTGCCGGGTGTAAAGAAAATGGAATTGAGCGGGCACTGCAGACGCTTGTTACGGAAAATGAAAGGGTGCGCAGATTCGGTTTTACTTCCACTGAATTGGAAAGGCAAAAGGCTGAAATGATGAGTGGTATTACTGAAGCGTACAATGAACGGGAGAAAACGGAGTCGAGAAATTTTGCCAGAGAATATGTCAGCAATTTTCTTACGCAGGAACCCATGCCTGGAATTGAATTTGAATATAGCCTGTATCAGCAATACCTGCAGGGCATTAGTCTTCAGGAGGTAAATGCTTTTGCCGGAAAATGGATTACGGATGGCGAAAATTGTGTTGTACTCATCACCGCTCCGGATAAGGAAACCACTAAAATGCCGGATGATGGAAAGATTCGTTCCATCATGAAGGGGATGAGGCAGTTGGAGTTAACTCCATACGTCGATAAGGTTGTAAACAAACCGCTGGTGGAAAATCTTACTCCTGCAGGAACGGTGGTGAGTACAAATACCATTGAACCTTTTGGAATCACTGAATTGAAATTATCCAATGGTGTTCGTGTGGCATTGAAACCAACGGATTTTAAAAACGATGAAATTTTATTCACCGCTTATTCCTGGGGAGGTTGGTCACTGTACCCGGAACATGATTTTTATTCCGCCGCCAGCTCAGATGAAATAGTGGATCAGAGCGGTTTGGGTGAGTTTGATGCAACCGCTTTGGAAAAACTCCTCACCGGGAAAATAGTTGGTTGTTCACCCTACGTAGGGGAATTGTCGCAGGGCTTTAATGGCAGCTGCGCACCGAAAGATGTGGAAACAATGATGCAGCTGATCTATAAGTATTTTACTGACCCCAGAGAAGACAAACAAGCGTTTCAATCCTATATAGAAAACAGGAAAGGTTTTCTGCAAAACAAAAATTCTGATCCGCAATCCATTTTCCGGGACACAATTTCTTATGTAATGTCAGGATACAACTACAGAACCCGTCCGATGACAGTAGAAACCCTGAATGAAATCTCCCTGGGCCGTGCACTTGAAATTTATAAGGAGCGATTCAGTAATGCTTCCGGTTTTACTTTTGTATTTGTAGGTAATTTCAAAGTCGGGGATATGAAAGCCTTGTGTGAAAAATACCTGGGCAGCCTTCCTTCAAAAAGTTCAGTTGAAACCTGGAAAGACCTTGGAATGCGCCCGCCACAGGGAAAGGTTGAAAAGGTGGTGAAGAAGGGAGTCGAGCCAAAATCTTCTATTGTCATACGTTACACGATGCCATTTGAATACACACGACAGAACAGGAATGAAGTAAATGCTCTGATGAAACTTGTGAGTATTCGCCTTCGGGAAGTTCTGCGTGAAGACAAGAGCGGAGTGTACGGAGTAGGGTGCAATGCTTCCCCAAAACATTATCCTGCTGAAGGCCTGGAGGTGAATATCAGTTTCGGGTGCTCTCCTGCAAATATGGAAATGTTGATTAAAGCCACCGAAGAAGTAATTGCTGAAGTGAAGGAGAAGGATTGTGATGATAAAAACCTTTTAAAGATTAAAGAAACTGCTTTAAGAGAACGCGAAACGGGATTAAAAGAAAACCAATTCTGGTTAAATACAATCAATTCGAATTATCAGAACAATGAAAATCTTTCTGAAATCAGCACGTATACAGATTGGATCAATAAATTAACCGGGTCGGATCTGAGAAAATTTGCGGAGAAATATCTGCAAACTGAGAATATGGCCCGGTTTATCCTAAGTCCTGAGAATTAAAAATTCCATTGATAACACAAAGAGCCTTTTGCCAAAAGCAAAGGGCTCTTTTAATGATGACGGTAGATTTCCTGAAAATTTATATTTATTCAGAAATGAAATTATCAGGAAAGCATTTTGTGAAGCGTTTTTAAAACATCTTCATCGTGGTCCGGCGGGAACCAGTGAATACCAAGATCTTTTTTAAACCAGGTGAGTTGACGTTTGGCATATCTTCTTGTGTTTTTCCTGATTTCGGAAATGGCATGTTCAAGGTTGTATTTTCCTTCAAAAAATGAAAACAATTCCTGGTAACCGACTGTTTGTAATGCATTCGATTTTTTTAAAGGAAGTAAGTTGCGGGCTTCTTCGACGAGTCCGGCATTGATCATCTCATCCACACGTTTATTGATGCGTTCATACAATACATTCCTTTCGGCCCGGATTCCGATTTTGATAATTTCAAAGGGTCGTTTTTTGGGTTCCGATTTTCGCAACGCAGAGTATTTTTTACCACTGAGAATACATACCTCAATCGCACGGATTAATCTGTGTGGGTTATTCCGGTCGACACTTTTGTAGTATTCAGGGTCCAGTGTTTCCAGTTCATTTTGCAATGAAACAATTCCCTGTTCCTTCAGATTTTTCTGAAGACGGGAACGTATCTCCGGACTTGCAGGCGGCAATTCATCCAATCCTTCACACACGGCCTGAAGGTATAAGCCGCTTCCACCCACCAGGATGGCCTGATCGTGATTCCGGAAGATTTCTGAGATGACTTTCAGTGCTTCGTGCTCGTACGTGCCGACCGTATAGTCTTCTTCCGGAGAGAGGATATCAATAAAATGGTGTTTTACGAGTGACAATTCTACCGGTGTGGGTTTTGCAGTACCGATATCCATCCCTCTGTAAAATTGCCGGGAATCGGCATTCACAATTTCAGTTTGCAGAAAAGCAGCGATTTTCATAGCCAGGGCTGTTTTCCCGGAAGCGGTTGGGCCAGCAATGACAACCAGTGTTTTCATGGGCTGTAAAAAACAGCAAACCCTCCGGATCAGGAGGGTTTGTGAAATTATTTTTGTGTGAATTTAAAAGTCATCATTGTCGGATGTCCCTTCATCGTCAATGAGATCCTCATCAGCAGTTTCAAATTCATCGGAGTCAACTTCAACATCAGCAGTCGCTGTAAATGTATTGGTGTTCTCTTCTCCTTCCGGAAGATCTGCTTCATCTGTTCCGAGAATTTCTTCTTCGCGATCCTCCTCCTCCTCTTCATCAAGGTCAAGTAGATCAGATTCCGGATCGAAACCTTCAGGAACAGGAAGCACTCCGATTCCGGTACCGCCGTATTGTTTTGGAGCTTCCCCGTGCGTTCTGACACAACGTGGATAAGAGCCCAGGGGATCTGCCTGTGGGATAATTTTAATCAACTCGATATGAAATGTCCAGTTTCCAAGGAGGTCAAAGACGTAATAGATTTTTTGATGCGGATCTGCAATAGAATCACAAAGCCTGGAATTCGCCATTGTCGCAATGGAAGACTCTTCTTCATTGAGTTCCCGGGAAGTAATTTCTTTGCCTTTTTTCCAGTTGTCATCACTCATGTAGAAGGAAGCAGGTTTTGACGCATCGAAACCTATAGCCTGGTGTATTGCATGATGGAAATCTGCAAATGTCTGGGTAGGGCGAATTTCAATGTCCCGGGAGACATCGTCCTGATCTTCAAAAGTTACACGAAAACGATATAATGCCATGATGGAGAAGTATTCCGTTTTCAAAAATAGAAAGAAAAATTATTCATAAACCAGCCACAAGGAAATTAAATTACTTTTTATTTTCTGAAGAAATCAGTAAATTGTGAATGCAGGTAAGGCCCAGTTCCCGGCCTTTTTTCAGCATGTAGGCATATGCCTCTTCGTAGTTGTTCCTGATTTCCCCCTCCAGTATGGCTTCCCGGATAGCGTTTTTTATGAGTCCTACTTCCTTTCCGGGCTTCAGGTCAAATGTCGACATGATGTGTTCGCCCATTACCGGCGGCTGCCAGTTTCGGATCCTGTCCTTTTCTTCAACTTCTTTTAATTTATCCTGAACAACCTGGAAGTTGTCTTTGTATTTTCTGATTTTATATTCATTCTTCGTTGTGATGTCCGCTTTACACAGAATCATGAGTGCATCGATATCATCACCCGCATCAAAAAGTAATCTGCGAATGGCGGAATCCGTTACATGGTCCTGTGCAAGAACAATCGGCCGTAAGTGGAGAAGGACCAGCTTTTCCACAAACTTCATTTTCTCATTCAGGGGCAATTTGAAATGCTTGAAAATTTGCCGGACCATTCGTGCACCTTTGTCTTCGTG
>DAORHY010000085.1:0-11591 GCA_035438225.1 Bacteroidia bacterium | reverse complement strand
AATAATTCGCCGTTGTAGGAGATACCGAAATAGTTGCTGCAGGGTATACGATGAGGTGAACCTCATTCGAAATAACAAAGTCGAGTGTTGCAGAGCAGATGAATTTCGCAACGAAATACATGTCAACAGCATAAGAACCGGTTGTATAGCTCAGGGCCGTTGCACCGGAAATATCCGTATACGGACCGCCCGGTGTGGTCGATTGTTGCCACTGAACTGTAACACCAAGTGTCAGGTTAGGATCGTTAACAGAAAGTGTAGTTGTTCCTGAACCGCAACGGAAAACCGGCGAAAGGCTTGCGGTTCCCGCGGTCGGTGGACCGGAACAAACAGCTGGGGCAGTTCCGGCAAATTCATCAGCGCCGATATCCGGAGCTGTTCCTGTTCCTGAGTAACCACCATTACCCTGACGGATGTTTGTATCGAAGTCATCCGTAATAGAAGGAGTAGTGATGTTTACAGCACCGGATTCAAGAAGTGTAGCAACACTCGGATCGATGTGCAGGAAGTTTGCATTCGAGCCGGTTGTACTTAAATAAACCGGAGTCCAGCTGATGGAAACGTTATCCCGTGTGGAAACCAATGTTTTGAAAGCGGCCATTCCGTAGGCAGTCGTTCCGTCGTAAAAAATAGTGGAAGCAAGGAAATCGTTGTTGTTCGATGCTGAGCCATAGGTGGTCAGGGTTGTGCTTGAACGGCGATAAGCCGCTGCAATACCTGCACCGCTGGTGGTTGAAGCATTGTGGAACAAGTTGTTGCGCAGGGTAACCGTCGGAGTAGTGCTAACGCTGATCGCGCTGCTTCCGAACAATGCACCTGTGCTGCTTGCATTCAGGTAAACGGTGTTATAAAAACCATTCACGGTTGTTCCACCTGTAATATTGATACCAATCACCGCGTTCGCAGAACTTCCGGAAGGAGCACGCAGGTCGCCGATGATGTTGTTATAGATATTAGAAGTAGTACCGGTAGATACTGTGATACCAATTGCAGTACCGGTAGATGCCGAACTTGTCGAAATATCATACACTTTATTGTGTCGAATGGTTGAAGCAGTAGCGGCGCCGCAGGCAATCGCAGTCACCGCGTTGGTTGCACCTGACGAAGCCAGGCTGCCGATGGTATTCAGGTAAATATTTGACGTTGCTGAGGTCGAGCTGATACCGATAACCGTACCGCCTGTACCTGTAGAAGTAATGTTATTCAGGGTATTACCATATATAGATGTAACACCGCCAGTGGTGCTCGAACCATACGTGATACCCGTAACAGCTCCCTGGCCGGTAATATTGGTAATGGTGTTTCCATTCACAATGTTACCACTACCGCCTCCTGTACCTCCATAGTTGAGGCTCATGATGGTAATGGCACTCGTTCCGCCGGTAATGTTGGAGAAGGTATTGTTCTGGAAGGTCTTGTTGTTCAAACTTGAAGACAATCCATCGTTGTTGCTCCAACCAGTGATTGCAGTTGCACCGGTTACCGTTACATTGGAAAAGTTGTTGTTCCGGTGAAGGATGGTCGCTGTTGCAGCAACGGTGGAAGAGCCACTGGTAAAGAATGTGACCGTTCCACCTGCTCCGCCTTTATTAAAGCCGGTTACAATACTGTTTGCCTGGATGGTCTGAGTACCCCCAGCAGGAATTGTAATACTGTTTGAGATGAACGTTACACTTCCCGTAGAAGTAATATTCAGGTTGTTGAACGTATTGTTATTGATCGTATTGTTCAGGTTGGCCATCGCACTGATGATGATCGTGAAAATTCCAGTCGGTGAGGCTACATTGTAACCACAGTTCGAGAAAGAGTTCGCGCTAATCGACAGGTTGGAGGTGGCATTACCGGTTGATGATTCAACACTGATACCATGCAATGTACCTGAAGCAACCCCGGTCGTAACCGAAATGCTGTTGTTGCTGATGGTCTGGGTGTTTGTACCTGTTGGTGCAGCAGAGAATGACGGCACATAAATACCACGAAGGGTACCTGCAGAAGTGAGGGCACCCGTTGTGTTTGAACTTGTAACAGAGTTATGAGAAATATTAAAATTCCTGACGTTCCGTGCAAGGATACCAAAAACGGTACCGGATACGTTTATATAACTTGAGAATGTTCCGGTATTTCCATAGTTCGAAATTGTGTTTGCAGTAGCACCGCTCGAACCACCGATATCAACATAGTCTGCCTCATCAGCCGCAGCTGTCGGGCCTACATAAACGATACCGTTGTTGATGTTGCTGATGTTGTTGCTGTAAATCCGCAGACTGTCGTTCGCACCTGCAACACCGGTCGCAGAGGCCGTGGTAGAAACAGCAGTCGGAGAATGCGTAGAGTTAGAATAGATACCGAAGGTGTTCTGATAGAGACGGCTCAGGGAAATTGTGTTCCCCTGGATGGTGTTGCTGCTCGCACCATTGGTCGTGGTTGCATACAGCAGGGCAACACCCCACTCTGTCATGTTGTTTGAAGCTGCAGCGGTCACGGTGTTTGCCGCGTTTTCCTGCATCACGAAATTGGAGATGGTGACAAAGTCAGCACCAACAAGTTTAAAAATCGCATCGTTCAACGCGCCAACGGTATGGGCCGCAGAGGCAGTTACCGTGAAACCCGCACCATCGAGGGTGATGGTATTCGTTAACGTTCCCTGCGCGGTGATTGCATAACCGCCCGCAGGAGCGGTTTCTGCTGCTGTCATTGTGATGACCACCGGACTGGTGATCGTCGCAGCGTTCAGCGCTGTGACAGCACTTGCCAGATCCGGGTAGGTGGCGGCAAGGCCTGAACCGCCGTTCGTGTTGACCTGAGCCGACGAAAGATTGACCATCCCTGCAAGCAGCAGACAAGTCAATCCCAGCCAACGCATCCAACGAACGAATGTTCGTGAAGAGTAGACATTGTTTTCCATGTTGGTTTGATTTAAGTTAATGATTATTGTTGATTGTTGATTTTTATATCGGGGAACAGATAAAAAAAATGCATTGCCAGTCGCAATGCGGCAATGCATCTCTTGCTGAGAGGTCGTAGAAGAAGTATTACGCGATGTAGAATTCACGCAAATAATATTGTTAAGTAATTTGAGATGTGCAGTAGGCCTCGTTGATGTAAGGCTTGTAAAGATTATTAATTCTTTTGGTAAGTACAAGAACTTTTTTTCAACAGATTGTTCATTCCCCTCATTTGTTCCGGAATTCACTTCCCCCTTACCACTTCCGAATATTAGCTCATTTCTTCAAATAATGCAAGAAAAAAGGGCTGATACTTTTTAACATTTTGGCGAATGGCCTCCAATTCTCGGTGAATCTTCGAAATCCGGGGCAATGACTTTTTTTCGGAAATCCAATCTGCTTCATTTTTAGCGATCTGCAAGGAAGGTAGAAATTTGCGAATATTTCAGGCCCGGTGAAACCACGAGACTTGCGGCGGTCTTCGATGTAAGCCTCCAAAAAAAATAAAAAAAATTATTGAAAATTCCGGTACATCCTGTTCATCAGAAACCAATATTCACACCTGCATGAATGGTGGTTTGCTTCCCGGCGTATTCAGGCATGGTATAGGTATTCAGAAGAATTCCTTTGTGCTCTGAACTGCTGACCCCGGCAAA
Source organism: Bacteroidia bacterium (assembly GCA_035438225.1). GTDB lineage: Bacteria > Bacteroidota > Bacteroidia > AKYH767-A > 2013-40CM-41-45 > JADKJP01. The sequence goes on along the minus strand of DAORHY010000085.1, from coordinate 7,990 downwards.
AATCCAGGCATCGTTGAGCGCCTGGTATCTTGCTTTGAACGAAATCTCGCTCATCTCCCAATAAGTTCTGCTCAGAAACGGGAGACCCAGTCCGTTCCCTACAGGATCCGAAGAAACACCGGTATAAGCATATTCATATCCCTTGGCTGCCGCTGTGTATGCGAATTCAAAGTACAGTCGGGACAAGGGTTTGTACCCTGCACTCAGGTAAATTTCTTCTGCATTGTCGCCAAGATAATGTCCCATGTTGTAACTGCCGGAAGCATACGTCGCAGTCGAAATATAATGCCTGTAGGCAAGCGGATTTGTGCGGGTATATTCTGTCGTGAAGAAAAGATTTTTCACCAAAAGATTGCTCAGGTGAAACCCTGCTTTCAGGGAATAAAAGTTGGTGTGTTTGTCTTTGTCCGTTGCCCTGCCCAATGCAATCTCATCCACGAAAAGACTCATGTACAGGTGTGCGTTTTTAATGTTCCGCGAACTGATATTGAAAAACAACTGAGAATTCTGTCCGAGGAAATTGCTTCCCGCAGATGTCTGTGCATGGTCCACTGTCTTGTAAAAAAAGAAGGGTATGAGATACGCAGGCTGCACATCCTGGTCGCTGTAAATAATTGAATTCCCTATGGAGAATTGAAATTTCCTGACCGGTGTAAACGTAAACAGGTTTGCCGCAAGGTACTTCGGTCGTAGTGTTTTGCGGTAGGACTGCCCGTTCAGGTAAAGACGGGAACTGTCTACCACATCGGATACCAGCCACCCGTGCACATAGTTAAAGTCGAACCAGCGTACCGGTTGCAGATGCAGTTTCAGCATCGTAAAACTGGGTTGATGGCCGGAGAGGATATTGGCTCCGTGATAGTTGTCGCCCCAGACCATATGATCCTTCACCAATCCCAGACTTCCCCAGGACCATGCATAGGTCAGCCCTCCGCGCATTTCATCAAAGTCCCCTCCTCCTTTCGTATCCGCCTTGTAATTGGATGCATTCTCCTGATTAAGATACAATGGATCACTGAGGCGCTTGCTTTCATGGTTGTCGCGCAGGCTGGCATAAAAACCAAAATGATTTCCTGCATAGGCAAATGCTTCCGCTCCGTTCCAGCGATGGTAAAAACTACCTGAATCATTTGCATAAACACTCACACCCAGAATGGGATTGAATGAAAACGTAAACAACGTGTCTTTGTAATACAAGAGGTCCAGCCTCTTTTTAAAATTTTTATCCGGTTTGAGTTCTTTGTTGTAATCCTTCAGATAGAATTCCAGGTCTTTCACCTGGCGTGCGTTCAATTCCGCCTGCTTTGCGGATGCTTCGGCAAGTTTTTGTGCAATCAACATCCTGGAATAGGGTTTGATTGCAGAATTGAGCGTAATCACTCCTGCATTGGAAAGCTCATCCATGAAATCATAGACATCTGTATTGCTGACGTGCAGATACACCTCCTGGCCCTGCATTTGTACAGTAGGGACAACCAATAAAAATAAAACCAGAAGTATAAACGGAATCCCGGATCGAATGCGCATAAAGGAATGTTGGTTTGCGCAATTATAGGGAAATTAATGGAAATTCTTATTTTATGTTGGCTAATGGGAAGGTTTTGGTGGCAGGCGGAGGTCGGTAGTCGGTAGTTGGGAGTTGGGAGTTGGGAGTTGGGAGTCAGTAGCCAGTAGTCAGTAGTCGGGAGTCGGGAGTCGGGAGTCAGTAGTTAGTAGTCGGGAGTCGGGAGTCAGTAGCCAGTAGTCAGTAGCCGGGAGCCAGTAGTCAGTAGTCAGTAGTCGGGAGTCGGGAGTCGGGAGTCGGGAGTCAGTAGTCAGCAGTCAGTAGCTGGTAGTGAGTAATTGGGAAGCGGGAAGCGGGTGTTATCAGAAGGAAGTCAGTTTTACAGACAATAAATCACAGACTACCGACTACCGACTAATAATTATTCGCCACAGACGAATCATTTGCTTCTCGCTTTCTTAATCAGGATATTATAAAATGCCGCAAAAAAATACCTGATGTCAGTAAGCAATGGATGCTTCTCGTAGGAAGTGAGGTACTTCATTTCAGAAGCTTGAATATCTTCCAGTGTTTTCGGAAGATCAACATAAAAAGGCGGGATCAATCCGGGCTTGTGGCCTGCCCGTTTGTGTTTTAATTCTTCTGAATACAAGCTGAGGTAATGAGCACTGAGTGGACGAACGCCAACTATTTTAAGATCACCGCGAAGCAGGTTCCAGATCATCGGCAATTCGTCAATCCAGTATTTCCGGAAAAGTTTACCGAGAGTGGACACCCTGAAATCGTCTTTCATTTTGCCACCTTCTGCCAGCTTGTTTTTTTCGTATACATACGCTTGTATGTATTCCGAGTAGGCATGCATGGTGCGCATTTTATACACATAAATCACTTTTCCGTTTTTGCCGTGCCGCCGCATTTTAAAAATCGGGCCATAGTGGCGCTCGTGATTGAACAATGGTTTTTTCACCTTCGTTGCAATGAAATACAAATTGTTTCCGATGAATTTCTTCTCAATAATTTCAAAACCGGATGCATACAGACGCCCGAGGGTTTCGGTGCGTGAGAGTACTTTATTTCTTCCACCGGTGATCCAGAAATAGACGTTACGGGTGATCGGTAATTTCGGAAATACTCTTTTCAATATAAAGTCAAGTAGGTAGTAGATGGAGTTCAGTACGGGCGGAAATTTTTTCATGATCCGCTGCCTGCGCAGGTATTTTGTTTCCACACAACCAACAAACTTCCCACCCATTGGCAGGTGGAGGTTCACTGAATAAAAGAAGTGATTGATTTCACGAATATCGTTTACCCTTTTGAGGTTGATAATTGTTTCGTAGGTCTTGGGTAACTGGAGTATGCTTTCCGAAATCGATGTCCGGAGTATGGTACTGGAGGTTGAAGAAAGATCACAATACTGACTGATAAAAGCACGGACATCTTTTTGCATCCCCCCGATTTTCTCCAGGTGGGGTTTTGGGGTGAATTTGCGGCGTACGGGTTTCGGTACAGAATAATTAGCAGCAACGGCTCCGGAACCGGCAAAGCTTGCAGCTCCCCGGAACCTATACATCCATTTTGAACCAAAATTGCTATTCTTCTTCATTTTCACAATTTATCCTGCCTTCATGGCAAATGTACCCCCCGGGCATCCGAAAGGAAACTTAATTCAGTGAAAACTTTACAGAAGGATGCGAAGACAGCCTATAAGGTGGCGAATAATCACCAACATAAATGGCAGGCGGAGATAATAAAACTTACCCTTTACCTGTTTCGCAGAAAACAGGTATAGCCCTGAAATGACTATGTGAAGGAAGGGTATTGTGTACTGATTAATCCGTGATCTTGTAGCAGTGTTTCCTCGTTTTCCTGGTAGAATTAAGTTGTGTCCTTTGAATTGATGTAGTAAACATAAAAAAATAATCTCCCCCTTCCAAAGAATAATTTTAGGAATCCTCATGAATGCCAATTTTTCTATGAAAAAAGCCCTATTCCGTCAGATTGTCTGTAAACACCCTGTACTAAAATGGTGAAATTTCAAGTTTTTTCTTACAATTATTCTTCCGCCGGACTCGCGGAAAATGGCTTCCAAGGCCAACTCCCGATTTTCTGAGTGCAATCAGTGGAAGCAGTCATACGGATTGTTTGGAATTCCGAATGGAAGAAAAAAGTCCGGAAGATTTTATTCGGAAGAGAATTTATTGAAATCGTTTTGTCTCTCCTATTTTCCGGATGCTTTCAATGTCCAGCGGATCGCATTCGAGAATCCAGGAAATACATTTGGAAAAATCTGCTTTCTCATTCAACATAATTTTTCGTCTCCGCTGGAATTCCTCCGGAAGGTCCGGAATGGAAAGTAAAGATTCCAGTGCCGTCATCAGCAGCTCCTCCTCCCCTGCCGGTACGCCCACAGTCAGCGCATACTTGTGTTCAAGATCCTCCAGGTAACCCAGTTTTCCAACCCAGTCGTTGTACCGTAGTGCCGGTGTACCAAGCACTGCAGCTTCAGCGGTCATCGTCTGACTGTCGCCGAGGAATAAATCGGTAAATGCCATTGCATGATGAATGTCACTTGCCCGGATAGCGATACGGTAAGGTTCAAATTGCGGCGGCAGGGGGCGCTCCGAGGTGATGAAAACTTTCCCTTCCTTTTGCAGCCGTTCTATGATCCGGAAGGCGATGGCATCCGACATACCGGAAATTCCCGTATCGTGATACGCACCCAGATCCGAAAACCTCAGAATGAATTTTCGCACTCCTGGCGCTGCAAACACCGGCACACGCGAAGCATCCGGCTGAAAATGATTCGGGTGCAGGTAAGCAAGTTCATGGTAACTGCTGTAGCCGATTTTCTTTTTTTCCCATTTCCAGGCACTGCAACAATCCGGACAAATGAGATACGTGGCGGCAGGCCCGGCAATGCGGGCATATTCGGGAACGTGATGGAGATCGTCTTCAAAAAAAATAAAAGAAGGAATTCCAAAAAGTTTTCCAAGAACAGAAAGTTCAGCGGTACTGCCCATCAACCGCTTCGGTTTCATTTTCCGGACAATGGAAGCGAGTGTCCATATCCGTGCGGCTACGGTAACCGCCAGAGAAATTTTATTCTTCTTCTTTCCAGCCTTTGCATCGATGTTGATATACGGTATTCCCGCTTCTTTTAACAAGGTCTCCAGTACGTCTTTCGATTTGATGCAGACGACCACCTGCTCCGGCTTCAATGCGCGGATGGCAAACTTAAACAGATGAAAGTGTGCCGGGTGTCCGAGATAAAAAAGCGCTTCGACGTGCATTGTGTCAGTCCGGGTGAGAGTGTGCGGCAAGGAAGGAACGGGATTCCGTTTTCATTTTTTTTAAAATGAACTAATATTCATTATAAACTAAGGAATCCCATTCATTCTGTTTTTTTGTTTCTTAAATAAATGAATAATAATTCAATTTTCAATCCAGCCGGGAGAAACGAACACCGTAGCGGGAGAAAAAGGCAATGACTTCTTCTCCGGCAGAACCTGTTCCCATGCGCAGGTTTTCCCCAAGTGAAACGACGGTTGCGTAGCCCTGTGCGCAATAGCTCCTGACTTATGCTGCAGTAGCGCGGAACAACACCAGGACACCATCTCCCTGCGGCGGAGTACCGGTAAACGGACTGTGCCGGTAGACAAGCGTGCCGCTCTTCTCTCCTTTCAGCACTGCGGTAAACCCGGCAGCCTCCTGCTCAACAGCACATGAATAACCGAAGTATACCAGGTAATCCATGAACTCTTTCAGAATCTGATCTATCGTATCCCGTTGTGACTGGACATCGGGTTTTACGGGAAAATTTGTCTTTAGTATTTTTGCCGGAGATCCGGCTGCCAGTGCATTCGCGGGGATATCGGATGCGACCAGAGAATTCGCACCAATGACTGAACCGTCGCCGATGGTCACACCGGGAAGCACAAAAACCCTCCAGGGGAGCCACACTTTATTGCCCAGTTTAATGGGAGCGAAGGTGACCGGATAACCGTCCAGTTTCGAACTCCAGCTGCCATGGGTAAACAACAAACAATGTCCGCCTACACCGGTATCATCGCCGATTTCAACCGGCAATGTCGGATTGATATACGTCAGCTGCATGATGATTGCACGCTTGCCGACGATCAATGCAGATTGCGGGGTTTTCATTCCGCCGACATAGACCTGTTCATTGATCCGGGCATCCTCCCCGATTTCGATGCGTTCTGTATCGATCACGGACATGGATCCAATTTTAACAAAGCGGTCAATACGAATGTCCCTTCCCCGGATGATTGTAAAAAAACCAATCTTGCAGTGATCTGCGATCACCACCTTTTTACCGGCAATGACACACCCCAGACTCAGGCTCACATGCTTCCCGATTTTATATCCTTTCATCCTGTATACCCATTTCTTCAGGAAGCCGGGAAGAAAACCGACGAAGAGAATGTGCAGAACAGGAATGCGTATTTTTTTTACCAGCATAGTGTAGTCAATGTTCGGAAGCAGACGCGAATGTACGCTCCCGGTTCCGATTTTCAATCTTTAATGCTCCTGATATTTTCCGCGCGAACGTGAGAGGAAGAATTTCACGATATTTTTTATGTTCTGAAAAACAAGTTCCCTGGTCCACAGAAAATAATTGTCATTCCAACGGTGTGGATGAATGTTCTGCATGATCCGTGAAGGCAATTGTTGTTTTTCAAAATGTTGCATGATGTCCTGAGTCGAACGGAAACGCTTGTTGTAGGGCGATTGCACATGATCGCGGACACTTACACTACTGCGGTTCCAACCGCGCCCGGTATCTGTGATGTACAGGAAGGCGGAGAAATCAGTGTCAAAATAAGGCTCCGCAATTATGCCGTGGTCCCTGTAATTGTATTTCTTCCACACCATCCGGTTGTCCCATCGTGTCCCGGGACTGCCGTGCATACAAATAGTGCGAACGGGATAAAACTCCCGGAACTGGTCCAGGTGCCGGATGAATAACTGATAAGCGGCATCCGGATCGCCCCTGGCAATTGTGAGATCCTCATAGTGGTATCCCAGCTCATGTCCAAGGGCAACAATTTCTTTCATTACTCCCGGGTCATAACTTTCGAGTACGCGGAAATAATAGGTTCCCCTGACTTTTAATTCACTTTCTATCTGAGCCATGCGCAATGCATTCTTCGGCATGCGGTCGGCATCGTGGCGGAGAATAAAAATCTTATCCTTCCCTGCGGTTTTACCGGTGACAAAATCCTCGTATGCAACAAGGGAATACCCCTGGCGGATTGCCGTTTCCAGCATTTTGCGGTAAACAGTATATGTAAAATCGCGCATCATTTTATTTTCTTCCGAGCAATCTGTTCATCCTGTATTGCATGGCCTCACGGAAAGTAGGCACAGTATTGTACGAAGCTTCCAAATCATCATTCGGAAGCAGCACAGGATTACCCGACTCCAGCAAAGACAATGCTTTCAGCATCGCGTGCGGAGCAATTTCGTAATTCTTTTGAACCAGTGTATTAAATGTGTCACGGGAACTCACCGCATACCTTTCCTGCACTATGATATCTCCTGAATCAATTCCTTCCTCCACAAAATGGATGGAAACACCCGTCTCTTTTTCCTTCCTGAACAATACCCAGAACGGGGTCAGCCTCCCGCGGTTTTTCGGCAGCAGTGCATTGTGGCGGTTAATGACTCCGATCGCCGGAATCTCCAGCAATTCTTTTTTAATAATGCTCTGGCTTTGATTGATGATGACATCGGGTTTCAGTTCTTTTAATATTTCACGAAACGCTTTGCTGTTCGGAGTCGTGATATCAAAGACTTCGATTCCTGATGATTTTGCATACGTAAGTATGGAAGGAGAGGGGATAAACGAAAATTTTCCGGACAACTTCTTCTTTAGCTTAAACACGACTGTCGTCCAGGAATAGCGCAGAAATGCCGGAACACCCATTATCAGCAGAAGAGAAAACAAATACATCAGCTGCGAGCGGCTCTTCCCGATCGTCAGGCGGTCTCCTTTTGTGGTCGCCACGCCTACAATATCCTGCCTGCGTCCGTCAATGATAGCACGGATAAATGGCAGAGTGTATACCGGGTCTTCCATCGTAATAATGAAGATGCGCATCGTTCAGGATTTCGTTTCTGGCAGCCAGCCGTTTTCAATACAATATTGTTTCACGGTCGTGAACTGATATCCGCGATTTTTATAAAATGAAATTTCATTTTCATACAACGGAATGGCCGCTTTGCCAAGGTTTTTAACTTTCAGTTTTCCGCGCAGCACATCCGCCAGCAAATAACTGACCGGGTTTTTTGTTCTGCGTTCTATTTTACGTTCTCCGTTTTCCTCATTGAGGAATTCATTGGGATGAATATCAAAAACCACCGGTTTATGATTCAGTTTATTTTCAGCATGCAGGATGCTTCGCTGTATTTTCGTAAGCCAGGGAAAAATGCGCATCGTTGTTCCGACGTACGGAAACAACAATG
>DAORHY010000084.1:0-11601 GCA_035438225.1 Bacteroidia bacterium | reverse complement strand
ATAGAGCAAGGAGGTAACCAAGTAAACAGTACTTAAATCAGGATGAGAGCCGCCAGTTGTATTTTTAATCATTTCTGCCGATTTAATGTAGTACGCTTTGGCTTCTCTGAAAATTGGGTCTTTTATTCTGCGCAGACTCCATTGGGGCGGATTGTAAATGAGATCAAGGATCTGATCAGTATAGGTATTGCCGATGCTTCGATACAATGCGGCTTCATTTATGCTTTTAGAACCGTAGTTTTTACGTACTTTATCGAGGGCTACCTGGTAGATCTTACGGGCTTCAATCCTTGATAGTCTGAATTCCCTGATTCGGTTGCCAAAATATATTTTGTACGAATACGCATACGTGGAAATCACTTTCACTTCATCAATCAGATGAGTTTGTTCCTGATGTTGCTGACAAATTAGATAAGCTTTTTGCGCAAGGAAATAAGCGGAATCAACAGTGATCTTAAAATTAAAATAACTGGCCATTTGAGCCATTGAATAGGCTGTGCGGACATCGTCATCACCGAATAATTTCAAACGAATCTGATATGCATGTTCGTAATAAGTTCTGGCGGCCTCTACGTCTGAAAAGGACATAAAATAATCCCCTAAGAGATCAGCCCAAGTACAATACAGTTCATTCATTCTACCCCAATGCGATGTAATAAATGCTTCATTATTTTTTAGAATTGTACTGGCTTCGTCATTTCTGCTAATCAAGAGAAGAAGCTCCGCAACTCTGTTTTGTGTGACTGCATAGCTGCTATCCAGATGTTCTGTAGCAAAGCACTTTGCTGCATTTTGATAATTTCCTAATGCTTGGTCATAATCTGAATGAGTTCTAAAAAACTCTCCTGATTGAAAGTACTCTTTCCCCGTTCCGGATTTCGATGGCACCAACCCGAAGATGAAGAGCGGGAAAAGTGTTAAGAAGAAAGTGCATAATCCCAATCGATGCATATTGTATATCTAATTCTTAAAAATTAAAAGAGGTCTAATTGTTTTGTTGCAACATGCAATTAATGCCATTCCGTTGACTAAGACAAATTCAGATTTTCACAGATTTTTCTGACGAATACGTAGACTAATGTATGAAAATTGGCATTGTTTCTATTGATTTGTTTAATGGCATTACTTAACGCGAGACTTAATCAGAAGACTTTTCTTTATCATCCAGCATTTCAACTTCCCTTCCCAAGCTGTCGATCATGATCCCGTCAACCCTTCCCCAAAAACTTATTACGCTTTGCTTAGCCTGGAAGATGTGAGCCTCACGTTCAGCGAACTTTTTTAATACATCTTCTCGTTCTTTATGTAACGATTTGTCCATTTTTTTGAAGGCATCCAGGATTCCGACAATATGATTCTGGAAATCGCTGCTTCTGAGATAGTCGTATAGCATTTCCATTTTTGTTCCCTTGTCTGTTTGTGATGCCAGAGCTGAATATTGTTTCAGAAGACTATCCCGGAGAAAAGTAGTGATCATCTTAATGTCATGGTAGCTGCATACCCATACACCATCCTTAAAATGAGTTTCAGGGTTGTCTGGTAGCATTGTCCGGGTAACAAGAATACATATATCCGCTTTAACTCTTCGGCCATCATCCTTCAATTTGGAAATCCAGTCCTTGCCGAAGGATTGCGTTTGTTTACTTTCGTAAAGTATGATGCCGCTATGTTGTCCGATACTGTTTTTTACAACATGAAAAACATCGACACCGATGACTTCGGAGGGCACATCTTTTATTTCATCGATCGGGAATGTGAGTCTCAGAAAATCACGAAGCTCAATTTCTTTGACTTCTCCGGCTAATTTGTTTGAGCCTTGTTCCAGCTTTGTCTGGGCATCCGAAAGTCGCTGGTTGAAGTCTTCAATGAGTTTGTCCCGTTTCTGGAGTTCAGTCTTCGATTAATCTCCTTCCGCGTTTTTGATTTTCTACCGTTCCTGTCCCGGTTGTCCATTGAACTTGGTTTCCTGCTCCGCAATGATTGCATAACGTAACTCGTCTTTTTCCCGTTGTACTTTCGCCATATCTGCCTTTACCTTATTCAGTTCTTTGACCTGCTCAGGTTTCAATTTCACTTCGTTTTCGAGAAATTTTACCTGTTCCGACTTATCTTCATCGATTTGCTGTCGAAGGTTTTTTTCAAGCTTGGTTTTTTCAGCCTTCAGTCCAGCTTGAACCTGCTTTTCAACCAGTTCGTCTTGCTTCTTTTTGTCCTCAGCGAACTTCTTTTTAGCCGCATCAAATTCAGCTAATTTACCCTTCAATTCGCGACCCTCCTTTGCGGATTTCTTGTCGTAGTCCTTCCGGATCTGGTCCTCCAATTGGTGATAAAGAGCTTCGTTGACATTATTTTCTGCCCGCCTTCAGGGCACTGGATGATTGTTGTTTCTTTTTCCATGGGTGTTAATTTAATGAGTTTTAGGTTTTGATCGCCTGCAATATGTCTTGGAGGTTGATTAATGGCTTCGGCACCGGTAGCCGGTAAACAGCAGTTCAGGAATGCCGGGGTTGGCTTACTAATGCCATCTGAATGGATTTTTGTATGCTACCCCATATCCCGGCTTTTATCTTCCGATTGGAATAGCTGAAGTACAAGCTTGTTGTTTTCTTCAAATTGGGCAATTTTCAGAAAATCTTCGATAAAGGAGTTAGATATTTGGGGTGTTTGGTCTACTAAAATTCAGAGTGAGTGGAAGTGGCAGTGCGGGTTTTCAGTTGCTATAACTGAGTACTCACACAGGACACTGGCACTCACTCTTTTTTTTAAAACACTGGCTTGGGATACTGATAAATAAAAAAGCCCGACCAGCGTACCGGTCGGGTTCAAGGTGATTATTTTTAGAAGATCGGAATCAGGAAGGTTCGTCTGTTTTCTTCAGATCCTGAATGGCATCACGCATATCCTGACAAGCACGTTTGATTTCCTGTAAGCCTTTGCGAACGCGCGTACCGGCAGCAGCATTCCCTTTTTCAGAAAACTTGATGACGTCTTCTTCAATAGCTGCAACGAGCTGTTTGATTTTTTCGTACTCTTTCATCGTGTTTTGGGTTTAAAAGTTAATAATGGGGTGAGGATTAGTTTTATTTTAAAACGTTTTTCTGAATGATCAGAAGATATGTGGCCTTCCTTCTTCAGAATGCTGCAATCTTATCCGACATGTATTCACCAGCTTTCAATTTCACATACGCTTTCCGGAATGCATCAATTGTGTAACTCACATCCTGTAGTGTGTGGACAGCAGTAGGAATCAATCGTAGAATGATGATGCCTTTGGGAACCACAGGATATACTACCATAGAGCAGAATATGTCATGATTCTCACGCATATCATAGATCAGGTTGGTCGCTTCACCGATAGTTCCGTTCATGTAAACAGGAGTAACGGGTGACTGAGTTTTGCCGATATCAAATCCGGCTTCTTTTAGTCCATTCTGAAGTGCATTTACAACCTTCCACAAATTGTCTTTCATTTCTGGCTGACTGCGCAGTAATTCCAGTCGCTTCAGAGCACCCAAAACCAATGGCATCGGCATGGTTTTGGCAAAAATCTGGGAACGCATGTTGTATCTCAGGTATTCCACCACGTCTTCGCTACTCGAGATGAATCCGCCGATCATGGCCATGCTTTTCGCAAATGTTCCGAAGTAAATATCAATCTGGTCCTGGACTCCTTGTTCTTCACCTGTGCCTGCACCGGTTTTGCCCATCGTTCCGAATCCATGCGCATCATCAACAAAAAGGCGGAATTGAAATTTTTCCTTTAATGCAACAATGTCTTTCAACCTGCCCATATCTCCACTCATCCCGAAAACACCTTCTGTAATCAAGAGGATGGAGCCGCCGGTTTCTTCCACAATACGGGTTGCTCGCTCAAGTTGCTTTTCACAGTTCACAATGTCATTGTGAGGGAAAACAAAACGTTTCCCCATGTGAAGGCGGACACCGTCAATGATACAGGCATGGCTTTCACTGTCATAAACAATAACATCATGCCGGTCCACAAGGCAATCAATCGCAGAAACCATTCCCTGGTATCCGAAATTTAGCAGGATCGTATCTTCCTTGCTCATAAAGGCGGAAAGCTCATTCTCCAGCTGCTCATGGTAATTGGAGTTCCCGGACATCATTCTAGCGCCCATCGGAGTTGCAAAACCAAATTTGGCAGCCGCTTCGGCATCTGCTTTCCTGACCTCAGGATGATTGGCTAGACCCAAATAATTATTCAGGCTCCAGATCAATCGTTCTTTTCCCCGAAAAACCATCCTGGTTCCGATATCACCTTCCAGTTTCGGAAAAGTGAAATAACCGTGAGAATCTTTGGCATGTTGCCCGATTGGGCCTCTGTTCTTTTTTAACTTTTCGAATAAATCCACTGCTTTCTATTTTTATTAATGAGAAAATTCCCAATCAGTTTTATCAGAAATCATTTTTCAGAAACTCAGTTTTTACAATCCCTGAAAAGGTCGCTTAGCAAAAGTAAGTATTTTAGATTAAAAACAAAGGTTTTTGATATTCTGTGTCCTGATTAATCAACATCCAATTGTGCATTTAAAAGACTCAGGCATCTGTTTTTCTTATTCAATTTAAGAAATAAAATCTACACCTGATTAAATGTAATGAACTGATAAACAGATTTATATGTATTACAAATTCAAGATTTGCATGATTTTGACCGATTAAACAATGTCTTTGCCCCTGATGCCAAAAACGGTTTTATTTTTTAAATGATGAAAATCAAAATTTAAAAAAATAAAAGGCAGGTCAAAATTCATTGACCGGCCGATATTCCAATGACACTTTTTTATCAATTTTAGATTTGCATTGAACCGTGAAGGAATTGTGAGCAATACAGGAAGTCTGAAATTACACTTGATTCAGACCGATAAACAAACGTTCTTGCAGTTAAATACAATTGAAATGAAACGAATTATACTAGTATTTGGAATTCTTTTCTGTTCCCAGGTTTTTGCACAAAACCTTGCCCTGCAGGCCAATTTATCATATGGAAATTCAGCATTGGCAAATATCGGTGGTTATGTCGATTCTCTCGGCAATGAATACGCACTCGTTGGTACCGATTTTGGTTTATCGATCGTGGATGTAACCGTTCCGGCAAATCCGGTAATCCGGTTTACTGTGAATGATGCAAGTTCGGAGTGGAGAGAAGTGAAAACATACCGCACTTATGCCTACGTAACAACAGAGGGCGGGGGAGGACTCACCATTATTGATTTAAGCCTTCTTCCGGCAACTATCACCACAAAACATTATACAGGAGACGGAGCAATCGCCGGACAACTCAACAGTATCCATGCTTTGCATTGCGATACGACAAAAGGTTTTCTGTATCTGTATGGTAGCAATATCGGTGATGGAAATACTTTGTTCCTTGACCTGAGTGATCCCTGGAATCCAGTCTATGCCGGTGAATACAGTTTCCCTGGTGGTGGCCAGCCAGCTTATGTTCACGATGGGTATGCCGACAATGACACCCTGTATGAAGCGCACATCTATGCAGGATTTTTTGCTGTAGTTGACGTTCGGAACAAATCAAATCCTGTGCTGATCACAACACAGTCAACCCCCACCACTTTTACTCACAACACCTGGTTGAGCGCAGATCACCACACGCTTTTTACAACGGATGAAAATTCAAATTCCTTCCTGGCGGCGTATGATATTTCTGATTTAAGCAACATCGAAGAAATATCAAGATTCCAGACAGCCTCGGGCTCTGGTGCAATTGTACACAATACACATATTCTGAATGATTATGCAATAACTTCCTGGTACAAAGAAGGTGTTGTTATCACGGATGTAAGCAGACCCGGAAATCCGATTGAAGTCGGACACTATGACACTTATCCGCAGGGTAGCGGAAACGGGTTCAGTGGTTGCTGGGGTGTTTATCCATTTCTTCCCTCAGGAACAATCGTAGCTTCGGATATCAATAACGGATTGTTTGTGCTCAGCCCGACTTATGTCAGAGGCTGTTATCTCGAAGGGAACATCACGGATTTGAATACGGGTATTGCAATTCCCGGAGCAAGAACTGAAATCCTCGGTGCAGGTGTGATTCGGAATTCCAATTCCACAGGATTGTACCAGACCGGTATGCCCGTTCCCGGAACTGTTGATGCTCTGTTTTCAAAGCCCGGATATTATCCGAAAACCATAACCGGAATTGTTTTGTCAACCGGAGTGGTAACCCAACAGGATGTTCAACTGGAACCCCTGCCGTCTTATGAAATTATCGGAACTATCAGTGATCTTTCTACCGGAACTCCGGTGCAAGGTGCCACTGTTTCACTTTCCAATTCAGATTTTAATTTCACCGCCACCACCAACAGCCAGGGCGGCTTCACGTTCACCGGCATCATCGACGGGACCTATGATATCAAAGCAGGAGAATGGGGCTATGTAACCCAATGCTCTTCCCTTGTAGTCACCGGCGCTGTAAGTCAATCCTTCCAGCTGGAAAGAGGGTATTATGATGATTTTACTTTTGATTATGGATGGACTGTCAGCGGTACTACTTTGAATGCCTGGGAACGGGGAGAACCTTACGGTACCTTCTCCAATACCGGAGACCCTGTGAACCCGGAATTCGATGTGACAACAGATTGTTCCGATCAGTGCTTTGTTACTGATAATGATGCCGGGAATTATTCTGCAAATGATGTTGACAATGGATATACCATTTTGACTTCTCCGGTTTTTGATGCTACCATCTACCTGGATCCGCAACTGGAATACTACAGATGGTTCTCCAATTTCGGAGGTTCAAGCACGCCCAATGACTCAATGGTTGTGAGATTATTCAATGGGTCTACCACAGTGACCATTGAAAATATTGACAACACAAACGGATCCGCACAGTGGACACAAAGTTCATTTTTAATATCTCCTTTCATCACACCCACCCAAACGATGCAGTTCATTGTTGAAATCGCCGATAATTCGCCGGGGCATATTGTTGAAGGTGCCATTGATGCTTTCAGAATCACAGGGGCACTGAATACTTCAACTGCAACACTGTCGGGAAAAACAGAAAGTAATGCGCTTACCGCATTCCCGAATCCTTTCTATTCCGAAACATCCATCCATTACCAAATTGCTGATTTCAGTCCGGGTTCAAAACTTGTGCTGTGGAATACCCTTGGACAGGTTGTTGAATCTTTCACTATGCAATCCGGTAGTGGGGTAATTAAAGCCGGAAGCAAGCTGATTCCGGGGATTTACTTTCTCGGTTTGGTACAAAACGGGAGGGTTTCGGAAAGGACAAGGATCGTGCGACAATAAACAGAGATTTTCAGCGTTTTTGTAGGCTGTGAATTTGGTTTTTTTTAAGAATTCCAAGTAAATTATATTATCTTTGCGGGCTTATGTTCCCACGGATTTCGTATATATTATTGGTTATCAGTATTTTTGCTGCCAGTTGCAGCAGTTATACCCGTGTCATGAAGGGAACTGACATGGATGCCAAGCTAAATCTGGCTATCAAACTTTATAATAAAGGCGACTATTTTAAGGCTCTTCCATTACTGGAAGAACTGATTACGGTATACCGCGGAACAAAGAAAGCTGAGAAGACTTATTACTATTATTCCTATACGAATTATCAGTTGGGCGATTACGAAACAGCTGCCTATGACTTCGATAATTTTGCAAAAACATTCCCATCCAGCGAATATGCAGAAGAATGCGCATTCATGCATTCTTACTGTTTTTATCAGGATTCACCGGAATACTCCCTTGATCAAACCAACACTCTAAAAGCGATCAATGAACTTCAATTGTTTGCTGATCAATACCCCCAAAGCTCACGCATCGATCAATGCAACAAACTGATTGATCAGCTTCGCGGTAAACTCGAAGAAAAAAGTCTGCAGAATGCCAGGTTGTATTACAACATGGAAGAATACAAAGCAGCCGTCACTACTTTCCGTAACCTGTTGGCTGATTTTCCGTCCACACAATACAGGGAAGAAGCCATGTTCCTGATTCTGAAAGCAAGTTTCCTTCTTGCTGAAAACAGTATCGAAGAGAAACGACTGACGCGCTACCAGGAAACGATCGCTGCGTATGCCGACTTTGCCTCTTCCTATGCAGAAAGCAAATACAGGAAAGAAGCAGACGATATTGTACTCCTTGCAAGAAAACGCCTGGAGAAAATTACCCCGCCTACAACTTCCGTTAACTAAAACCCAAAACCGGTAACCATGAATTACAAATCGGATGTCAATACAACAGTCACACGTAACGTTCCAGACTTTGATAAAAAAACCGGAAATGTTTACGAATCCATCGTGATCATTGCGAAACGTGCTAACCAGATTTCTTCTGAAATGAAGGATGAACTGAATGCAAAATTATCTGAATTCAATTCCAGCACCGATAACCTCGAAGAGGTGTTCGAAAACCGTGAGCAAATTGAAATTTCAAAATATTACGAGCGATTGCCCAAACCTACACTGATTGCAGTTCAGGAATACACAGAAGACAAGATTTATTTCCGCAATCCGAACAAAGAAAAGCAGGACAATTTCTGATCCGCCTTCTGATTCGCTTTACGGGAAAATCCAAGACTCATGTTTTGGATTTTTTCGTTTAAATTCTTGAAAATTCAACAGGATCTTTGTGATGAAAGGAAAAAAAATAATTCTGGGAGTGAGCGGGAGTATTGCTGCCTACAAAGCGGCTTTTCTCACGCGTCTGCTGGTGAAAGCAGAAGCGGAAGTCCGCATAGTCATGTCTCCATCTGCGAAAGATTTTATCACTCCTCTGACACTCTCCGTTCTCTCAAAACAGCCGGTGCTTTCCGATTCTTTTGAACCTTCCACCGGTGCCTGGAACAATCATGTTGACCTTGGACTATGGGCAGATGCGATGGTAATAGCGCCGGCTACTGCAAATACACTTTCCAGAATGGCCAACGGTATTTGCGACAACCTGCTGCTCACAACTTACCTGTCGGCCCGCTGCCCCGTATTCATTGCACCCGCCATGGATCTCGACATGTGGAAACATCCCGCCACTCAGCGGACGCTTGAGATTCTAAAAAATGACGGCGTTCATCTGATCGCTCCCGCTGATGGAGAACTGGCAAGTGGACTGACCGGAGAAGGAAGGATGGAAGAACCGGAAACAATTCTTACAACCCTTGGAAATTTCTTTTCCGGGGATCTGCCCTTGAATGGAAGAAAGGTCCTTGTCACGGCAGGACCAACCTACGAATCAATTGATCCGGTTCGTTTCATTGGAAACCGTTCCTCCGGTAAAATGGGCTTTTCCATTGCCGAGGAAGCGGCACGTTCAGGTGCAGAAGTTGTTCTGATCAGTGGTCCTTCCTCACTATCTGTTTCCCATCGCAACATTCGCAGAGTACAGGTTGAAAGTACTGCAGAAATGCACCAGGCATGTCTGAAGGAATCTCCTAAAGCGGACATCGTAATCATGGCCGCGGCTGTTGCCGATTTCCGGCCGGATCATGTGGAAGACAGTAAAATCAAGAAAAAAAATAATTCCCTGGAACTCTCGCTGGTACCCACCACTGACATCCTTTCGGACCTGGGAAAAAACAAACCGTCACGGCAACTCCTGGTCGGGTTTGCGCTCGAAACAGACGACGAAACTGAAAACGCAAAAAGTAAAATCAAAAAAAAGAACCTCGATTTTATTGTATTGAATTCTCTCCGGGATGCCGGTGCCGGTTTCGGACACGACACAAATAAAATTACAATCCTGGGGAAGGACGGCTCTGTGACAAATTATCCATTGAAACCGAAACAGGTGGTTGCAAGAGACATCATTCAGTTCCTGATTCCTGAACTTAAATAATACCTTCCATTCCTATTCTTTCGTCCATTATGGTGAAACGCATTTTAATTTTCCTGACTTTATTCACGGTCTCAGGAGTTGCCTTTGCACAGGAACTCAACTGCCAGGTATCGGTGCTGACCCCGCAAATTCAGGCAAGCGATAAAACAATTTACGAAACACTTCAAACAACGATTCGTGAATTCATGAACAACCGGACCTGGACTTCCGATCAGTTTCTGAACCAGGAACGGATTGAATGCAGTATGATCATTACCATTTCAGAACGAACATCGGTAGATGATTTCAAGGCAAATATACAGATCCAGTCACGCCGGCCGGTGTATAAAACTTCTTACAATTCGCCGATGTTTAACCACCAGGATAACGACTTCAATTTTCGTTATGTCCAGGATCAGACTTTAGAATTTGACGAAGCAAACATCAATTCAAACCTCACGGCTGTACTGGCTTATTATGCATACATCATTATCGGTCTTGACTACGATTCTTTTTCCCCCGAAGGTGGTAACCCGTATTTTACAAAAGCACAAACCGTTGTCAGCAATGCCCAGGTACTGGCAGAAAGAGGGTGGAAAGCTTTCGAAAGTTCAAGGAACAGGTATTGGATTTCTGAAAACCTGCTCAATGTTTCTTTCAAACCGCTCCGCAACACGCTGTATACCTATCACCGTTTGGGATTTGACAAACTCTCCGAGGACCAGCTGAATGCACGTGCGGCAATAACGGAATCATTAAAAGACCTGCGCAGAGTATACAACGACAAACCCAACTCCTTCCTGATGCAGGTTTTTTTCAACGCAAAAGCAGATGAAATCATTAACCTGTATTCGCAGGCGACTCCCGATGAAAAAAACCAGGTGGTTCAGGTGCTCTCACAGATTGACCCGGCGAATTCATTGAAATACCAGGGCATTATCTCAGGCGTAGGTAAATAGAATTCAGCAACCCGGCCTGGAGAATTCCAGATCCTCCTGAAAAGTATCATCGATCAAATCAATATAAAATCTGCAGGTCGAAGTTCCTGCACTGTAGGAATAAAATTATGGGATTGAAATGCGGAATTGTCGGCTTGCCGAATGTGGGAAAATCAACATTGTTTAACTGCCTGTCAAATGCAAAAGCCCAGGCGGCGAATTTTCCTTTTTGTACAATCGAGCCGAATATCGGTGTCATCACAGTACCCGACGAGCGGCTGCTCGAACTGGAACGCCTTGTGAACCCACAACGCGTGGTGCCAACTACAATTGAAATTGTGGACATTGCCGGCCTGGTAAAAGGAGCCAGCAAGGGAGAAGGACTGGGCAACCAGTTTCTCAGTAACATCCGGGAATGTGATGCAATTATTCACGTTGTACGCTGCTTTGACGATCCCAATGTTGTGCATGTAGATGGTTCCGTGAACCCGGTGCGTGATAAAGAAACCATTGACACGGAACTTCAACTGAAGGATCTTGACAGCGTTGAGAAAAAAATTGCACGTGTTGAAAAGGTTGCCAAAGCCGGGGCGGATAAGGATGCAAAAAAAGCAATGGATGTGCTGCTGATTTACAAGTCGCATCTTGAACAGGGAAAATCCGCACGCAGTGCTCCGGTTTCCGAAGATGACAAAAAATACATTGCAGATATCTTCCTGCTGACCGCAAAACCCGTTCTGTACGTTTGTAATGTTGATGAGGGCTCAGTGAATACCGGCAATCAGTATGTCGATAAAATCCGGGAGCATGTGAAAGATGAGAATGCGGAAATACTGGTGATTGC
>DAORHY010000083.1:0-11616 GCA_035438225.1 Bacteroidia bacterium | reverse complement strand
ATCCCCGATACTTCCATCCGTGTAGGCAATGGTTGTAGCAGTACCCTTTGCCGCAACGTTGGGTTTGATACTGCCGTCAGAAGCCGGTCCCCAGCTGCTGAAACCCGACTTATGTCCGAGAGAATCCACAGCGGCAATACTCAGGACGCTATCGGCATCGGAAGGTGCAGAAATATAATGCCAGGGTGAGTTCCCTGAATTCCCGGCACTCACCAATACAAGAATTCCCTTGGAAGCTGCGATGTCAGCACCGATGCTGGATGGACACCTGTCACCATTCATGTCAGCATAAGTGTGATCCATGGTAGAATCATCGAAAGTTGAATAGCCGAGTGAAGAAGAAATCAGGTCCGCCCCGACACTGTCTGCGAATTCAGCAGCGCTGATCCAGTTGTATTCTTCAATGAGGGATTCTGTCGGAGCATCTTCGGAACGCAGCAGCCAAAAATCAGAATGCGGGGCAGTTCCAAGGAGTTGTCCGGGTACATTTCCAGCAATGCAGGAAAGTACAGACATTCCATGTGAATTGTCTTCGTAAACCGATGCTTCGTTTGCGACAAAATCCCAGGTTCCAAGAATTTGTCCGTTTGCACGAATACTGTCAAAAGGCGCAAGCTGATCTACAGAATAGAACCCTGCATCCAGCAAAGCGATGGTCATGCCTTCTCCCCTGAATCCGGCATTGTGAAGGTATTCTCCGTTCATCAAATGAATCTGATTGAATGAATTTCCGTAGTCAAATGTCTGGGTACGTGATAAACCGCCCGGTTTATTGTATGGAACCGTACCATTGCGGAATTTATTTTTACCTGTTGTACTCTTCGTGATTCGGTTCACCGCTGTTGAATTAACAACAAACGGAAGCCCGTTAATCGTTTGCAATACAGCTGAGTCACATTCTACAGTGACACCGTTGAACCATTTGGAAGTATTCAGTACCGTAGCCCCTGTATTTCGTATGGCGGAAACATAAGCAGGGTCCACCGGCAGGTCATTGACTTCAATTGAAATATTTTGTGCCGTTCTTCTGGCCAATGCTTTGGACGACAAAAAGGCAGCAGGGGAAGACACAGAAAAAGGTGTATTCACTTTGTCTGTGAATTGAACAAAATATTTTGCCGTATTACCCTGAGCCATGGTCAGACATGGCAGGATGACGAGAGTGAGTATTTTTTTAAACATGACTTAGTGTTTATAATCAAGAATTCGCAGTTTGTATTCCGTTCCATTCAGGATCAGTACGGTGCCGTTCGGGAGATTTACCGTATTCAGGCTGTCCTGTTGTTTAAAGATCAAGCCAACATGGTTGGCATACACTTCCTGCTTCAGAATACGGTTCACATTGGAGGTGAAATCATTCTGAAGGACTGTCACTGTTGAATCAAAGCTAATCCCGTTGAGGGAATAAGGCTGATGGATATCTGAATAGGCATAGTCCTCTTCCACATAATAATTGTATGCATTTCCATTCCATGTTTTTCGTTCATTAATCGGAAATGAAAGTTTGACGAATCGAATATTGTCTTCCACACGCTGTGCAGAACTGTTGGTAATTTTGGCAGTCCATAAATTCAGGAATTCCCACGGCAGGCTATTGCTTTCGCGTTTGTAACGGGATACCCTGTAAGCCCAGTCACCTTCGGCATCGACAAAACCTTCATCAATTTCTTCCCGTAATTCAAAGGAGTACGACCGGATGGCTGTATCCAGATTAAAGGGATCGTCAGCATCAAGATGAACGATAGAATCTGCATGGTATTCAATCCAAAATCCACTATCCAGGGGGAAATATCCTGCATACGTGTTTTGAATGGATGGTTGTACCGAATCGTCTTTGCAGGAAAACAATATCAGGAGCAGGAAAAAACCCGTCCAGAAAACTGATTTTTCAAAAATAGAACTATAAATTCTGTTTCCCATTATACATGTTCAGCTTACGAATGGATCCGCTGATTTTTTTGAAGTGTTTCTTTGTATTCAGACAAACGTTTATGCATTACATAAAACCAAACGGGTGGTATTAAGGCCATGTAAATTGCAGAAGTATAACCGCCCGGAAGAACAGGGCTTTGTTTGTATGTCACCAAAGTATGATACGGCTTGGAAGCAAAGTAATGGTGATCACTGTGGCGACAAAGATCGATGAGCAGAAAACGGCTGATTACCTTATCCGTTTGCCAGCTGTGTGATTCGTTCACTCTTTCCTTTTCATTGCGCGACAATCCGTAATGCTCAATGTAATTGGTATATTCAAGAAGGAAGTTTGCAGTCAGGCTTTGCAATGCAAACACCAGGACTGTGACTTTTCCAAAAATAATTCCAAGGAGGGCATAGAAAACAACAAGCATGACACTGCTTACTACCAGGTAGTTCCGCATCCCGTAAGGGTTTGAACTTTCATTTTTCAGACGGGAGGATTCAACTTTCCATGCACTGCCAAGCTGTCCAAGAACAGATCTCACAAAAAATGAATACAGGTTCTCACCAAACTTTGCGGTGGCAGGGTCACGTTCTGTTCCCACCCATTTGTGATGCACCCGGAGGTGATCCACATAAAAATAAATATTGCTTACACTGAACAAAAGAAATTTGCCGAGTGCCTGCCAAACCGGATTTTTCCGGTGAATCATTTCGTGAGCGACGATGATGGAAGATGAACCGGAATGAATACCCGTTGAAACTGCGACCCAGAAGATTTGCCAACCCTGAATTTTTCCAAGGTGTAAAGAATAAATCAAAGCACTGAGTGAAAGCACCTGCACGACCACATGCAGACCAAGTATCAGGTTCGGTACAAAAGGATTCGGGTCGCTTTCCTGGCGTTTGTCTTCCGGGAAGAACCATTCCACGAACGACAGAATACCGATGGAAAAGATAAGGTTAGCCAGCACCCACCAACCACCCATCAGGTTGCCGGTGACAGTCACTACTCCCGGTAGCAAACTCCAGAAATACTTATAATTACGGGAAGAGGCCAACATATTACACTTCTCTTATTTTACAAAATTAATCAATTCCCCGGGGTAAGATGCCAGTCAATTGCAACAATTTATCAGCGGCAAAAGCGTTTATTTCCATTAAAAATAAGTTGATACCTTTAGCGCTGTGATTTAACTTTCATGAGAACCAAACTAAGCCTTCTGATTGCATTCTTATTACAGGTAACAAACGGTATCGCACAGGAAAAAAGTCTTCCTGCGAATGATCTCGTCCAGTTTTCCGGGATTGTCGTTACCAGTGATAGCCTTAACCCTGTTCCGTATACCAGCATCATGATTAAAAACTCGTACAGAGGTACGGTTGGGGATTATTATGGTTTTTTCTCATTTGTTGCCAAAATGAAGGACACAATTGAATTTTTAGCAATCGGCTACAAGAGGGCAATTTTTATCATCCCGGATACGCTTTCTGACCATAGGTGTTCACTTATTCAATTACTCAAGCCCGACACGGTTCTACTCCGGGAAGTGGTGATTTTTCCGTGGCCAACCAAGGAGCAATTTAAAGAAGCATTTCTTCGTTTGCACATTCCATCAGACGACCTTGTCAGGGCTGAAAAGAACCTCGATCCCGGCAGACTCGGTTACCTCTCTGCAGCCATGCCTATGGATGGCAGTATGAATTTCCGCAATGCCATGGAACAGCAAACGAGCCGTCTTTATTATGCGGGGCAACTTCCGCCGAACAACCTCCTGAATCCGGTTGCCTGGTCAAAATTTATCCAGATGTGGCAGAATGGCGAGTTCCGAAAAAAAGACAAAACCTATAAAGACGAAGATTAAGTCTTAAGCCTATGAACCTGAGAGGCCTTTTCACCTCCCTACTAATATTAGTATGTTTATCGGGCTTCGAAAGCCAGGCACAGCAAGCCCGTATCTACGGTACAGTGAAAGATTCACTGAATAAACCCGTGTATGGAGCAACTGTTGCTGTATTTGGCCAACCAATCGGAGTTACCACTGCTGATAACGGAAGCTATTCCCTGATCATCCCTGCGAATGAATCCTTAAAAATTGTATTCAGTTACACAGGACTGAGGGCAGATACAGTGCTTGTCAAACTGAATCCCGGGGAGGAACGAAACATTGACCGGAAATTACGGGACAGAATCATCGGACTGGGTACTGTGGAGATCCAGGAACGTTCACTTAAATCACTAAACCTGATAAGGATTGACCCAAAAGTTGTTTCCGTAATACCTACTCCAAATCAAAGTGTAGAAGATCTATTAAAAACTATGCCGGGAGTAGCTTCTGCGAATGAACTCAGTTCTTCATATTCAGTTCGGGGAGGCAATTACGATGAGAACCTTGTCTACATCAACGATTTTGAAGTCTACCGCCCTTTGCTCGTTCGTTCCGGCCAGCAGGAAGGCTTAAGCATTATCAACCCGGATATGGTGGAATCCATCCAATTTTCTGCAGGTGGATTTGATGCGGTTTATGGAGACAAATTATCTTCTGTACTGGATATAAAATACCGTAAGCCAAAAAAATTTGCCGGCTCCCTGAGCGCAAGTATGCTTGGAGGATCGTTGGAACTTGAAAACAGAAGCAAGAATAAAAAATGGTACTATTTGGCGGGATTACGGCAGAAATCCAATCAATATCTCCTGAACACATTTGATACCAAAGGTGAATACAAACCTTCCTTTACGGATGTTCAGCTACTCACCGGTTTCGACTTTAATGAAAAATTTTCATTGGAAATTTTTGGTAATTATGCCCGAAACCGGTACAACCTTGTACCTCAAACCCGGGAAACCAATTTCGGAACGATCAATGATGCAAAGCGTTTTACAGTCTATTTTGAAGGGCAGGAAATAGATCGGTACCAGACTTTTACAGGCTCTTTTTCAGCAACTTACAGGCCGGCAGATAATGTAAAACTAAAATTGCTCGCGGGCACTTATCATACTCGTGAAGAAGAAAATTTCGACATACTCGGACAATACTTTCTTGACCAGCTTGAGAACGATTTCGGGAAGGATGACTTCGGAGATGTCGCTTTTAACCTTGGGGTCGGTTCCTTCCTGAACCATGCAAGAAACAGGTTGGAAGCAACAGTTTACAATGCTGAACACAAAGGCGAAATTGTGAGGGAGAAAATGCTCTGGCAGTGGGGAGTAAAAGTCCAGCACGAGGAAATTGAGGATAAATTGCACGAGTGGTATTACAATGACTCGGCCGGGTTTTCCATTCCTTCTACCCGGGACAGTATCAATCCGATGATTACCCTCAACGATGTCGTGATTGCAAAGTCTGTTCTGTCCTCCAACAGAATTTCCGGATACCTTCAGAATACATGGGAACTCCTTGAAAAGAACAGGCTCATTCTGAACCTCGGAATCCGGGCCAATTACTGGGACCTGAACGAGGAACTCGTCATTAGCCCAAGGGGTTCTGTGACATTCAAGCCAAATCCCAAAAAGAGTCTGAACTTTCGTGCTGCCGGTGGTTATTTTTATCAGCCTCCCTTCTACCGGGAGTTGCGTGATCTTGACGGTAACTTACATCCGGAAACCAAGGCACAACAATCCATCCATGGTGTTGTGGGTGCAGATTTTACCTTCCTTGCCCTTGGCCGGGAATTTAAACTGACATCCGAATTATTTTACAAATCACTCGACCGGCTAATCCCGTACAAAGTAGATAATCTCCGCCTTCGTTATCTTCCGGATATGAAATCCAAAGGATATGCCAGAGGAATTGATTTTCGTTTGTTCGGTGAATTTGTTCCCGGAGCAGAATCCTGGGCCAGTTTATCGATTTTGCAGACAGAAGAAGATATTCAGGATGATTTTTATTATATTCGTTACAATTCTTCCGGTGAGGAGATTATTCCGGGATACACCTATGACAACATAGCCGTTGACAGCACCCGCATTGAACCCGGTTATTTACCCCGGCCCGCAGATCAAAGGGTAAGTTTCGGATTGTTCTTCCAGGATTATTTACCGAAATTTCCGACCTATAAAATGTCACTGACACTGTTATTCGGTACCGCACTGCCTTTTGGCCCTCCCGGCCACGACAGGTATAAAGATGTTTTACGAACGCCGACCTATCGACGTGTCGACATCGGGTTCTCCAAACAATTGATCGGTGATGAAGTAAAGCGCAAACCCAAAAGCAAATTCCTGGGCAATCTGGAATCACTCTGGATTGGCGTGGAAGTCTTCAATTTGCTGCAGGTAAGCAATGTTGCATCGTATAACTGGATCACCGATATCAGCAACGCACGAAAATATGCCATTCCAAATTACCTGACAGCACGGCAATTGAATATCCGGTTGAATGCTAAATTTTAAAAAAAACCTTGCGGAAAAACTTCCAACAGTACAGATACTAAACAAATGAAATTGCACCTGCTCTTTTTATTTTTATTGCTTCGGCTTTCCGGATCCGGGCAACAGGTGATTTTCTGTGAAAGTGTGAATGATAAGGATGGAAAACCGTATCATGCAAGTTCCTATTTCATCATCGGAAGCAATGGAGGTACCTTGATGCTGTTGCTGCAACTGCCGGGAGTCATCAATTCAAGATCAGTGAAAATTGATCTGTTTAAAATTGACGACGATACCAAAAAGGAAATTTACCACAATTCCATCCAGGTCAATCCTGAACCGTATTATACCTGGATAAAAAAAGAAATTATTTTTCACCAGGCTGGCGAATACATCGCCTATGTCTACGATGAAACCGATCGCTTGCTCGGCGTTGGGAAAGTCCGTATTGTGGTGAGCTGATTATTTTAAAGGCGAATCTGGCTCTTTTGCCATGTGATTGAAAACCATTTTATCCATCATTCCCGGAAAAAATTTATTCAGGATCACCGTCAGTTTTCCTTGTCCGCTCAAAATGAGATCACGTTTCCTGGATTTTACAGCCTTCATAATTTTCTCAGCAACATCGTCCGGCTGCATCATTTTATTTTCATCCCGGGGCGATTCACCCTGAGCACTGCCATCAGCAGCCAAGGCTGTATTCCGGATATTTGATGCAGTAAAGCCTGGACACGCTACCAACACATGCAAGCCTGTTTTGAGGTTC
The DNA here is from genome assembly GCA_035438225.1 of Bacteroidia bacterium. Lineage (GTDB taxonomy): Bacteria > Bacteroidota > Bacteroidia > AKYH767-A > 2013-40CM-41-45 > JADKJP01. The sequence continues at coordinate 4,564 of DAORHY010000083.1, read as the reverse complement.
TCAGTCCGCAGGGTTTCGAGAAATCCTTCCATTGCAAATTTGGAAGCTGAATAGCCGGTGCGTCCCGGTAATCCTTTCTTTCCCGCAATGGAAGATATCCCCACAACACTGCCTTTGGTCTTTAGCAAATGAGGAAGTGCAAATTTTGTGCAGTAAACAGTTCCCCAGAAATTAATATCCATCACCTGGCGGATCACACTCAATTCAGTGTGCTCAAACAATGCCCGCATGGAAATCCCCGCATTGTTGATCAGTACATCCACTCTGCCGAAAACACGGATGGTTTCATCAATCAGTTTTTTACAATCGGCTTCTTTGGCTACATCAGCAGTTACTGCAATCACGCTCCCACCCAACTGTTCAATTTGATTCCTAACAGGCAGCAAACGATCCTCTGTCCTTGCTGAAATTACAACTCTGTAACCGTTTCTGGCAAAAACCAATGCAAGAGATTTCCCGATACCCGATGAAGCGCCGGTGACCACAACAACTTTATCTTCCATGTTCCTGATAATTGTAGCTGTTGAACAAAATTTCGCCCGTGATTTATGATTCCGGAAATATTTTCCCGGGATTCAGGATCGCATTCGGATCGAAAAGATTTTTTATTCCTTTCATCAGGTTCATCTGAACTGAATTGAAGGGAATATCCATGTAATTTTTCTGAACATAACCGATACCGTGTTCACCGGAAATGGTCCCTCCGAGTGAAACACAAAGATGAAAGATTTCACGGATACCCTTGGGTACTTCTTTTTCCCAATCTTCATCACTCAAATTTTCCTTGAGAATATTCACATGCAGGTTGCCGTCGCCGGCATGGCCATAACACACACTTCGAAAACCGTATCTTTTCCCGATCTCCTTCACTCCCTTCAGCAATTTCGGCAGTTCTGCCCGGGGTACAACGGTGTCTTCCTCTTTGTACACGGAATGCGATTTTACTGCTTCCCCAGCAGAACGACGGGCACGCCAGAGATCGGCTTTTTGCTGAGCGGCATCAGCAAATAAAATTTCATCACAGTCGTACTTGTACAAAATTTCCGAAATTTTCTCACACTCCTTAAACAAAACATCCCGATCATTCCCGTCAACTTCGATGATGAGGTGTGCCTGGATATTGTCTTTCAGTGGAATTTTCACATCCACAAATTTCATCACATATTCAATACAGTCACGCTCCATAAATTCCAGTGCCGAAGGCGTGACTCCTGCAGTAAAAATAGCACTGACCGCTTCACATGCACGTTCAGCGCTGAAAAAAGGAACAAGCATCAGCAGATTTTCAGTTGGCAACGGAATGAGACGAACCACAATTTTAGTGATCACACCAAGCGTTCCTTCGCTACCGATAATCAATTGTGTTAGATTGTATCCGGTTGAATTCTTCAACACGTTAGCACCTGTCCAAATGATTTCCCCTGTCGGAAGCACCACTTCACAATTCAATACATAATCCTTTGTCACGCCGTACTTCACTGCTTTCGGGCCACCGGCACATTCCGCAAGATTACCACCCAGAAAACAACTCCCCCTGCTCGCCGGGTCCGGAGGATAAAACAAATTCTTTTCCATCACGGCATCCTGAAAAACCTGGTTGATGACTCCGGGTTCAACAATAGCTTGTAAATTCCGTTCATCAATTTTCAGGATGGAATTGAACCGTTCCATGGAAATGACAATACCGCCATGCACCGGCAAAGCACCGCCGCTGAGACCGGTTCCGGCTCCCCGGGGAGTAGCAGGTATGGTTTCACGGTTACAAAATTTCAGAATGTCTGAAATTTCGGCTGCAGTCCTGGGTTTCACAACCACTTCCGGATAAAATCGAAGATCTTCTGTGTGATCGTGAGCATTGGATGCGAGCACTTCATCGCTGGTCAACACAAATTGTTCACCAACCATGGCTTGCAATTCCTGAAGGTGCCCCTGGTTAATTTTTTTGAACTCCACTTTTGATTTTGTTTGCTGGTGATTTTTTCGGCTTGCCATTTTCCCGGATGATGGCATAGGTCAGAATTTCAATACTTCCCGTTGCATCGCCGGCATCATCCCCGAGAAAATAAATTGTATCTCCTACTACTTTCATGTGCACCATGTGCGCCATGCCATATACGGTAGAGTCTGCAAACTCCCATAACAACTTTGATCCGGTATCCGGACTGGCAATATAAGGCATCAGTGTGCTCTCCGGATGAGACAATTTACTGCCAAGAATCAATGGCTTTCCGGATGATTCCAGAAATTTCTGAAAAACTACATCGACTGGTGCAAGTATTTTTTGCACTTCCTTCCCTGCTTTATCATAATGCAGGACCAGGCTTCCCGATGTCCCGGTACCGTAATCGGTGCGGTTGACGGTAAGAAAAGCACCGGATTTGTTTATCCATAACCCTGTAGCATAACAATCACTGACTCCGCCATTGTAAAATTTCTCCTGCAGGATTTCTCCGTTCCTGTTGATTTTTAGTAATGGAACATCCGATCGGTCACTTGTATGATTTACAAATCCGCTGATATAAAACTGGCTGGAATCATCCATTGCCATGCATGCGGCAGCATCGTTTTCAGCAAACACGCCATTGTAGACAACAGTCCATTTTTCCTTTCCCGAAGAATCGTATTTCTGTACAAGGATGTCTGATGAATGAGGAGCTGAATTGCAATTACCTGCAATGTAAATATTACAAGAGTCATCCGTCTGGATGGCATTTCCGATATCCATCATTCGGGTGCTGTAAGAACGTTTCCAGGACAATGCACCATCCGGGCGAATTCTGTAGATCACCATATTCATTCCTGAATCCAGGGATGTTTCCGCTCCTGTGACGAGGATATTGTCCAGCCGGTCACATGCAATGTCAACAGGTGTATCAAAAGCATGAGCAGAACCGTCAAAGCGAAGATCCATCACGGGGACACCTTCGGTGGAAAATTTCACAACGAGGATATCCGTATTTCCTGTTTTATCTTTACTGATTCCGGCAATGAGAATATTACCTTCTGAATCCATACTCATGGCAATAGGCAAATCATCGCCATGATCCGGATTGTCGTACAGTCTGCGCCATACCTCTTCGCCAAGCATATTGTATTTAATCAGAAAAATATCTTTCGCTGAATCCGGAATTGATGTGGTCCCGAGCACAAAGCAATTTCTCAGATTGTCCGTCTCGATGCATTTGGCCTTATTGATACTGTTCAGGGAATTTTTTACTGTATGTCTCCAACCCGGAAGCACCTGACTTGATGACGTTTTCGAAAACAGGAAGAAAAAAGCCAAAATTGCGGCTAAACGAAAAAAAAATGCAATTGCTGGCTTTTTCATATGGAGATTCAAAAATAACAAAAAAAGATGCCCCGGTAGAATCCGGGGCATCTTCATTTCAAACATCTGGTTGTCACAGAATGACCATTCGGATCACCTGGCTACGGGTACCGGAATGAAGTTTTACGAGGTATATACCGGAATGAAGATTATGGGACCGCGGATCAATTTCAATCTGGTATTTACCGGCAAGCTGTACAGATGAAGTAAGCACAGAAATGGATTGTCCCAGCGCATCCGTCAGCTCTACTTCAACTTTCCCAGCATTGACAAGGGAATAAGCAATATTGAAAACTCCTTTCGAAGGGTTCGGATATGCCTTGAAGGAGACAACAGATTCGGTCGGAGTGATACTTACTGTTGACTGGATAGTCACCGTATCGATGGTGACCGTTGGCCCGCATTGATTGTAGGCATATAGTGAAACAATGTATGTTCCGATACCCGGGAAATCGTGTGTGATCGCCGTATTTGTTGTCATCTCAGCGGGAGAACCATCGCCCCATCGCCAGATCAGTGAATCCGCTGTCAGTGCAGATGCGAGACAATTCACTGTTGTGTTGCTTACCGAGTAGGTATAACCCGGATCAGGGAATGATCCGGCAGACTGTTGTGTCAGGGTAATTGGAACAGTCACCCAATTGTTTTCATCATTCGATTCCAGCATATTGTTCTCCGGATCTGTGATTGAAACAATGTAATAATCACCGTTGCAGGTGATCGCGGGCAATATGATTCCCATTCCATTGAGGCTTGAACTGTAAATGTCCAGATTTCCTACATAGATACCCTGATCGCGGGAACATCCGGTGACACTTCCAAAATCCGAATTCGGAATGTTTGCTTTCGCCAATGGGTTCCCTGCAGAATCAACACAATAGCCGAAATCAGAATCACAATCGCCAAGGTTTACCAGACAGAAACTCGTTTTGTTTCCCTCTCCTATCCTGGGCCAGTTGCGGGCATCCGGATCCGGTGTAGCGCGCCTCAATGAAAAATCTGCCCAGTTGTCAACGTGCACATGTCCATGCGAAGGATGGTATGTCATCGTTCCAGCCGGTCTGTCAAAATAAGTCATCGAATTGGCATCCTTATGATAAATACGTTGGGAAATCATTTCTTTGGGATAGGATCCATCAGGACACGTTGTTGTGGAACACGGAACAGGCACAGAATCGCAATAACATGAATTGGTGCCATGAATTTCAAGCGGTCCCCAGCCGATATTTGGGGTGG
>DAORHY010000082.1:0-11665 GCA_035438225.1 Bacteroidia bacterium | reverse complement strand
TTCTGATCTATTTCCCTGACCTGGGAACTGAAATCAAGGGGAAACTCGATTACTCCGGACAGGCGATCAACACCCTCAACCGGACTTTCAATGTTGAAGTACGATTGAGTCCAAAGGATGGAATGTATCACCCGAACATGGTAGCAGTATTGAAAATTGTAGATTATACGTCCCCTGCCGCTTTTGTACTACCGCTTGCATCGGTTCAAAAATCCAGTGACGGAGAATTCGTGTATGTCTCGGTTCGTGAGAATGGAAAAGACGTTGCCAAACGCAAAACGGTTATCACCGGAATCATTTACAATGGCACGGCAGAAATTAAAACCGGCCTGGAGCAGGGAGATCAGGTGATCACCATTGGATTCCAGAATATCATCGAGGGAGACATTATAAAACGATAATTTTTTTAAGCAATAGTTCTGAACCCAATCATTTTACCTCCAGACAGACCCTACTACAATGCAAGAAATAAAAAAAGAATTCAAACCCTCTTCGTGGTCCATCGACAACAAAATGGCAGTCTTCGTGATCACGCTGGTTCTGGCAATTGCCGGAGCTCTGGCTTACGTCAGCCTTCCCAAAGAAAGTTTTCCCGATATCTCCCTTCCAAACATTTATGTAAGTGTGATTTACCCGGGCACTTCGCCAAAGGACATGGAAAACCTGATTGTGCGGCCCATTGAAAAGGAATGCAAAAATATTGCCGGTGTTAAAAAAATAAAAAGCAGTTCACTTCAGGATTATTGCAATGTTGTCGTTGAATTTAATTCTGATGTAAATATCGAAGATGCCAAGCAAAAGGTAAAAGACGCCGTTGACAAAGCAAAAAAAGACCTGCCAAAAGATCTGAAGAATGATCCTGAAATAATCGAGATTAACTTTTCTGATCTTCCGGTAATGCAGGTGAATATCAGCGGCAACTATGATCTTTCCAAATTAAAAGAATTTGCCGATGACGCCAAGGATCATATTGAAAGCCTCAAAGAAATCAAGAAAGTCGAAATCATCGGTGCCCTTGAACGCGAGATTCAGATCAATGTGGACATGATCAAGATGCAGGCTGCCAATCTCACCATGGGAGACATCCAGAGAGCTGTTCAGTCTGAAAACCTCACATTTCCCGGAGGAACGGTAAAATCAGATGGAATCAGTCGATCCTTAAGTGTAACCGGAGAATTCAAGAACACCGATCAGATCGGAAACCTGGTAATCAATTCAATCAATGGCAAACCCGTGTACCTGAAAGACATTGCACAGGTTATCGACAGTTACCATGAACAACAAAGTTATGCGCGGCTGGATCACAACAATGTGATCACGTTGAATATCATAAAACGCAAAGGCGAAAACCTGATTGAGTCTTCCGATAAAATCGTTGCACTCATGGATGACATCCGGAAAAATGACTGGCCAAAAGACGTTAAAGTTGTGCTCTCCGGAGATCAAAGCGAACAGACCCGCACGACGCTCCACGACCTGATCAACACGATCATCATCGGGTTCGTACTGGTGTTTGTAATTCTCATGTTCTTCATGGGAACAACCAATGCTTTCTTTGTGGCCTTGTCGGTACCACTGTCCATGTGCCTCGCCTTCCTCGTCATGCCAACGCTTGGATTTTCATTGAACATGATCGTACTGTTCAGCTTTTTACTTGCTCTGGGTATTGTGGTCGATGATGCCATTGTGGTAATTGAAAACACACACAGGATTTTTGCCAACGGAAAGAAAAATATTGTGGAAGCAGCAAAACTGGCAGCCGGAGAAGTATTTATGCCTGTATTTTCGGGCACACTGACAACTCTCGCCCCTTTTGTTCCGCTTCTATTCTGGAAAGGTGTAATAGGGAAATTCATGTTTTTCCTGCCGGTCACACTGATTGTAACACTTACCGCTTCACTGGTTGTTGCCTACATCATCAATCCGGTTTTCGCCGTTCAATTTATGAAACCGCACAAGGAACATGACGAAGCACGCGATAAAAAAAATCTGAAACGGTCACTTGTATTTTTTGCTGCCGCCATCCTGCTTGGGTACTTCATTGATTTCGGTGTGGGTAATTTCGGTGTTGTTGCATTGTTGCTCTGGTTGATGAACCATTACTGGTTGCGTTTTGTCATTAAACGATTCCAGGAAAACAGCTGGCCAAAATTTCAACTTGCCTATCGTCGTTTGCTGGTTTGGTGCCTTCACCGTCCGAGAACCATGATGGGCGGAACCGTCATTCTGTTTATCGGATCACTTGTGATGCTTGGAATCAGAAATGGCGGTGTCAGTTTCTTTCCACAGGCAGATCCGAACTTTATATACGTATATACCAGCCTTCCGGTCGGAACCGATCAAGCCTATACGGACTCTGTGACCAAAGTCATCGAGGACAGGGTTTACAAAGCAATTGACTGGCCCAACCCGGTAGTTAAATCCGTTATTGCCAATGTCACAGTGAGTGTTACAGATCCTCAGGATGAAGACCAGGGGGATTATCCCAATAAGAGTAAGGTGTCCGTAGCATTTGTGGAATTTGGGAAACGGAACGGTGTATCCACACTTCAATATCTTGATAAGATACGGGAAGCAGTGAAAGGGATTGCGGGAGCAGAAATCAGTGTTGCACAGGAACAGGGAGGCCCGCCCGTAGGAAAACCTGTAAATATTGAAATCAGTGGCGATAACCTGGATGACCTCGTGGCCAGCAGCAAAGGGCTGAAACGCTACCTGGATTCACTCAAAATCGAAGGTGTGGAAGAATTGCGCAGCGATCTTCAGGATCGCAAACCGCAACTTGTTGTCAACATCGACCGGGAACGGGCGAACCGTGAAGCGATTTCAACCTATTCTGTCGGAAACGAAATCTATCTTGGAGTTCTTGGAACAGACATTTCGAAATACCGCGATGTGAATGACGATTACAACATTGTCATCAAATACCGTGATGAGCAGCGCTACAATATTGACATGTTGCGTAACCTCAAAATTCTGTACAGAGACATGTCAATGGGAGGCCTGGTCAGAAATGTACCTTTGTCCGCATTTGCTGAAGTAAAATACTCGGATACTTATGGAGTGATCAAACGGAAGAATCAAAAACGGGTAGTGACTATTTCCTCCAACGTCCTTACAGGTTACAATGAAAATGCTGTGGTTCAGGATGTACAGCGGGCGATGTCAGCATTTGCACCGACACCCGGAGTTCAGATCAAAATGACAGGATCTCAGGAAGAGCAGGCCGAAACCTCTGCATTCCTTGGTTGGGCGATGATGACTTCACTGTTGCTCATCATCCTCATTCTTGTGATCCAGTTCAATTCCATCAGCAAACCACTGATCATTCTCACAGAAATTTTATTCAGTATCATCGGCGTATTCCTCGGATTCTCCATATTCAAAATGGAATTCTCGATCGTGATGAGTGGTGTCGGTATCATTGCGCTGGCCGGGATTGTTGTGCGAAACGGAATTTTACTTGTTGAGTTTACGGATGTGTTGCGGGAACAAGGAATCCCCACTTTTGATGCCATAGTTGAAGCGGGACGTACACGGATGACTCCCGTAATCCTGACGGCCTCAGCCACCATGCTCGGCCTCATTCCACTGGCGGTGGGGTTAAACATGGATTTCGCAACCCTGTTCCGTGAATTCAATCCCCATCTGTATTTTGGCGGTGACAACACAGCTTTCTGGGGACCCCTGTCCTGGACAATGATTTTCGGACTTGCATTTGCAACCTTTCTGACACTGATCATGGTGCCAGTGATGTACCTGCTCAGCGAACGATTAAAGAACAGGTTGCGTAAATGGAGAAAACAGCCTCTGGATACCGGCCTCAAAAACAAAAAAATTGAAGAGCTGATACAGGTAGAAATCTAATCTGTGTCTTTCATTAAGAAAAGCAGGAGCTTTCCTGAAAGGAGCTCCTGCTTTTTTTATTTCAGTAATCAGGATGTAAGGATACTCTTCACTGAACTTCGTAAGTACAGCAGTGAACAAAATCCGGTGAATTGTCACTTCATGACGACTTCAATATTGAACCAAAACAGTTTGGTATATTTGCTCACTGAAACAAGATTGCTTTTATGAGTTCCAACATTCGTCTTTCTGTCGTTTCGTATGTGAACAGCAAACCTTTCATTTACGGCCTTGACCAACCCTGGATAAAGAATCAAATTGCACTGGAACTGGATATTCCTTCTACCTGTGCCGCGAAACTCATTTCAGGGAAAGTTGATGTCGGTTTGGTGCCGGTTGCAATTCTTCCTGAATTGAAGGAATATCACCTGCTGACCAACTATTGCATTGGCTCAGACGGTGTGGTAAATTCAGTGCTGTTAGTAAGCCAGGTTCCGTTCACCGAGATCAGAACGGTGATGATGGACTATCAATCCCGTACATCCGTCATGCTGGCCCGTGTTCTTGCAGACAAATTCTGGAAAATCAAACCGGCCTGGGAACCGGCAAGTGAAGGCTATGAGCAAACCCTTACCGGAACAACTGCCGGAATAATCATTGGAGACAGAGCATTATTGATGAAAGACAAGTTTCAATATGTGTATGATCTTTCCGTAGAATGGAAAAAGTTCACCGGTCTTCCGTTTGTTTTTGCATGTTGGGTAGCCAATAAAAAGATCCCTCAGGATTTCAATAACGCACTCAATAAAGCCTTCGCATTGGGTATTTCAAACATTCAGGATGTTTTAAAAATTTATGGCTCGGGAGTAATCGAACCCACACTTGCAGCCCACTATCTGAATGAAAATATTGATTACCATTTTGATGACTCAAAGAAAAAAGCGTTAGCACTTTTTCTTAAATACATCCGCGAAATTAACCCCGTTGACATTGCCCTTTCTGCGAAGGTGTAAGAGAAAATAACAAATCGACGGGTATAAAAAAGGGCAGAACTTTCAGTTTTGCCCTTTTAATGTTTAATGCACCGCTGCAAATTTTTAATTCAAACGGGACACTCTGATTGTTTTCCTGAACTCTCCGTTTGATAAATTCAGGAGGTAAATTCCTTCAGAAAACGATCGCATATCCACCGGGTGAATTTTACCAACAGGATTATCAATTTTCTGGCTAAATACAATTTTTCCCAATGCATCGATGACCTGAAGATTGATCGACTGGCCTAGGTCCCTTGTGCCGGTCATGTCAAGCATGAAAATTCCTTCGCTTGGGTTCGGATACACGCTGAGTTGAAAATCCTCCGGTCCGTCTTTGATACCAACCGGGGATTCACACATCCCCGAAGTCAGCAAATCGGAATACCATGAAGTCATCGCAGTATTCATTCGTGTATTCTGACCATTCGTAAACATGTATAAACAACGGTCATCGCTATAATCCATATAATTCATGAACATATATCCTGTTGAAGATGAATTACAATTATCATTTGCAGGATACGTCGGGCATCCATAAGTCTCAGAGCCCTGATTGGGCGTGTCGGCAACGTTATCTGTTCCGGAACACGATCCTGCGTCATCGCCCCAGATATGTTTCAGGTTGAAGCAGTGACCAATTTCATGCGTAGCGGTCCTTCCTTCATCGTATGGATAAGCAACATTTCCGACACGACCAAATGAATCATACATGATTACCACTCCATAGGTATTGGATGACTGCGATGTTGGAAATTCTGCATATCCTATAATTCCGCCGCTCAAATTACAGACCCAGATATTGAAAAAACGCCTTGTATCCCAGGCATCCAATCCACCTGTACTATAGAATTTCACGTTGTCATTTGTATTGAATGAACTGACTGTAGTTTGTCTGCGCTCGATACCATTTGTCGCATTGCCATTCTCATCCTGTCTGGCCATGCAAAATTGAAAATTGGATGCACTGGAAATGGTGCGCCATGCTGTCGGAATACTTGATGTATCCGAATTCCGGTGACCGAAATCTTCATTCAGAACATCAATCTGAGATAAAATCTGCGCATCACTAATATTTTGAGCACCAAGTCTCCATACCACGTGCACAACAACAGGAATTGTATACACGGAATTTGATGATCTGGAATTCTGATTCTGAGCAATCAATTGCTGGAGGTTTTGTTCATTCTGCTCCATCAGATTTTTCAAATCAGGATTTTCCATCACCCTGCGCTTTGTGCTTTCCACAATACCACATTTCTCTTTGTGAGGCAAAAGGTCGCCTGCAAAAGCAAATGATATCGAGCCGGCAATTGCCAGAACAAGTAATTTTATTTTCATGATGAATGGGTTGGTTTTCGCAAGAATTGTATACACAAATTTAACACTTTTTTTGTTAAAATCATCCCCGTATCCGCTTCCCAACAGATGACTTAAATCACACTAACATTTCTTCATTCATCGCTCAGGATAATTTCAATTTTGAATAAAAAACCGATCTCTCCAGTTCAACAACTTGTCCGGGTTCAAAAAAATCAAGATTTAACGATTCTATGGCAATCCGAATTAATCTTAATGTAGGGTAACCTACGGCAGCAGTCATTTTTCTGACTTGCCGGTTTTTACCTTCAGCTATTTGAAGTTGAATCCAGGACGTCGGGATTGATTTCCGGAATCGTACAGGAGGATTTCGATCAGGTAAGTATCCGGGAATTTCCGTGATTTTAGTAACATCTGCCGGAAGGGTTTTGTATTTTTTTCCATCAACAGAAATTTCAACCCCTTTCGACAATTTGGAACATGCTGCATCCTCCATCTCCCCTTCAACCTGTACAAGGTAGGTTCGCTGATGTTTTTGTGAAGGATGCAGCAATTTTTCATTCACGGCTTTATCATTTGTCAGTAACAACATCCCTTCGCTATCTGCATCCAGCCGGCCGACAGGGTAAACATCCTTTGGAAATAAATAATTCAGGTCTGAAAGGACGCTTTTATCGCCTTCTTTTGAAAATTGACAAAGCATTCCATACGGTTTATAAATAGCAAAATACCTGAACATATATCTCTTTTTTAATACTTCTTTGAATTCTGAATCGACTTGAAAAAACTTCCCCAATCAGGCCGGGAGGAAAGGTACCCCATTCCCGGCAAATACGAAGGAAATTTCTTTCGAATGCCGGTATTTCCTATCTTTGCTTTACAATGGAAAGGAGCAGGAAATATTTTTCCTTTATACTGCTACTGCTTCTTGGAAGCCTTATTCTTCCGAAGGAATTTGTCCATGAATTTTTTCATCAGGAAGAAACCTGTGATGTCCTATGTCAACCAACAGACGGACCCACATTGAGTCCTGAACACCAGCATTGCGATCTTTTACAGCTTTCTTCTCCCCCGCTTTACCTTTCCAATTTTGTGTTTTATTTCCAGCTTCAGTTTCTGGAAGGTTTTACACCTGTTTATGCGGTCTCAGGATACACACATCAGCATTCCGGACAGTTTTTCCTTCGCGGCCCTCCCGGATCCTGTAGCTGATTTTTTTCATTTAAGTCAATGCAGTTCCGCCCCGGAAGCACTGTCCATTCTTGGCTATCTGAGGTACATTCTATTCAATAGCAATAAGAATTTCGGAACGATCATGCAGACTTGTATCTTATCAATTAATCTTCCTGTGATTTATTACTCAATTCAAGCCAATGAAATTTCTTAATACTATACTTGCATTCACTGTGGGAATGATCGTGTGCAGCAACTTTCTTGCAGCGCAGGATTTGCAGGGTACAGTCCGGGACCTTCAATCCCGGGAAACTTTACCCGGTGCTACTGTTTTCATCCCGGATTTAAAAACAGGTGCGATTACGGATCTGAATGGTGCCTATCAGTTCAGGGGTTTACCAAAAGGAAAATTTGTAATTCAGGTAAAACTTATAGGCTATGCTGCTGAAAGCAAGGTGGTGGATCTGAATACAACTACTGTACTTAATTTTGAGCTAAAATTTTCCGCAATAGAAAAAAATGAGGTAGTGGTTACCGGAAGCGCATTTGTGACAGACAACAAGCGCACAAGTGTTCCGGTTTCACAAATTGACAAACTTCAAATTTCACTTTCCTCATCGGACAACCTTATTAAAGCCCTTGCCGGGACACCCGGGGTGTCTGCCGTGAGTACTGGGAATGGAATTTCCAAACCGGTGATCCGGGGTTTAAGTTACAATCGCGTCGTTGTTGTCAGTGAAGGAGTCCGCCAGGAAGGCCAGCAATGGGGAGATGAACATGGGATTGAAATCGATCAATTTTCAGCTGACAAGATTGAAATTCTCAAAGGGCCTTCCAGCCTGTTGTACGGGTCTGATGCGTTGGGTGGTGTGATCAATATTCTGGAACCCATTCCGGCTCCCCTTGGTAAAATCAGAGGAGAACTGGATGCACAATATTCAACGAACAACCGTTTAAGTTCTAATTCCCTGATGCTGGAAGGGAATCAGCATGATTTTATCTGGCGGGCCCGCGGGACATACAAAAATTCTGCAACCTTTAAAACACCGTCAGAAACGGTTTACAATTCGGCATTCAACGAAGCCAATGCAGAAGCAATGCTCGGACTAAACAAACGATGGGGATATTCCCATCTCCATTTCAGCAGGTGGACGAGTACTATCGGATTGGTAGAAGGAGACCGGGATTCAGTTACCGGACAATTTTTGAACCGGGATGGGCAAATCGCTTCGGCGGTTGAGTTGAATTCAAGAAATCCGGGGCTACCGTTCCAGTCTTTAGAACATACAAAAATCACAACGGTAAACAATTTTATCATTGGTAAAAACCAGGTCAGAATCAATGCAGGGATTCAACAAAATGACCGAAGAGAATTTGAAAAGTCTTTAACCGATGCCGGCTTGTGGTTTCGCTTAAAAACGGCAACCTATGATGCAAAGTTTTACCTCCCGGAATCCGATGGCCTGGAAACAGCATTCGGTATTTCCGGGATGATTCAACAAAATGAAAATAAAGGAAAGGAGTTCCTTATTCCGGCATACAAATTATTTGACGCCGGAATATTTGCAACGGTAAAAAAATCATTTGCACGAACAACCATGAACATTGGCATTCGTTATGATACACGAAAAGTTGACGGGGATGAACTGATTGAAGACAGGATTCAAAAATTTGCTCCATTCCATTCTGCATTCTCGGCTGTATCCGGCTCTGCCGGGATTACTTACAAAATCAATGATGTGTTTGACCTGAAAGCAAATATCGGCAGAGGGTTTCGTGCACCGAATATTTCTGAATTATCGGCGAATGGTGTTCATGAAGGAACATTCCGTTATGAAATCGGCAATGTAAACCTCCGCCCTGAAACAAGCCTTCAGTTTGACGCCGGAATTTCTGCGGATTATAAAATGATGAGCATTTCCCTGGATTTGTTTTACAACAGGATTGATCATTTTATTTATTACCGGAATCTGAATTCGGAAGAAACCACTGTAGGTGAAAATATTTATCCGGTGTTTCACTATGTACAGGGACTTTCCACACTCAAAGGGGGTGAGTTCAGCCTGGATATTCATCCGGTTAACCGTTTGCATTTTGAAAATTCGTTTGCGTATGTGCAAGGTGACAATGCAGACCTTGGGCAACCGCTCCCCTTCATCCCGCCTCTGCGAATCGTGAGTGAAATCAAATATGAAATCTATCTTAAAAAAAACAGCAGGCTTAAAGAAGCGTTTGTAAAGGTAGAACTGGAACACACTTCAAAACAGGACCGGATTGACTTATTTGAAACAAAAAATGATGGCTATTATTTGTTCAATGCCGGAATGGGTGCCGTTGTTAAACTGGGAAAGCAGGAAGCCACGGTATTTGTAAATGGGAACAATTTATTCAACACCAGTTATTCTGAACATCTCAGCAGGTTGAAATACGTTGGCATAAAGGGAATGGGAAGGAATATCGGCTTTGGATTTCAGCTTCCTTTTGGGCTGAATTAAATCATCCGTTTGTCATAATTTAACCCACAACATCAAGTGAAAAACAATTGACATACTTCATTCGTTCCATTGGGTGTAAATTGTTAATTTCACCTTCATGTTGTTGAGGTGCCTTCACATTTCCTCAGGGTTCGTTGTTCTGTTGCAGGTTTGCAGCAAATCTTGCATTTACTGGGCCTATGTCGCAGAAAAAAGCTACATCAGCAAGGTTTTGTGTGAGAATAAATACAAACCCTCCCTGCATTGTCACGGCTCCTGTCATTTAAAAAAAGAATTGAATAAAGAAGAACAAAACAATTCCAGGCAAGTGTATGGCGGAAAGGAAAAATCAGACCATTTCTTCCACGGCAAGATTGATTTTCCGAAACTTTATTCAAAAATGACCGAAGCAATCCGGATTACAGATATCAATGCATACAACAAAGGATTCGGTACCGGCATTTTTCAACCTCAAAAAAATTGCCTGCCTTTTTCAATCTGATCAATTCATAAAAAAAAACAAAGTAAAAACAAACAATAAAGATTTATGAAAAAAATTTCCATACTGGCACCCGCAGCACTGGCCATATCCTTTATTATTGCAATCAGTTCGTGTAAAAAAGACAACAATTGCGATGCAGGAACCGGAGGCTCTCTGACACTGGTTGCAAAACTCAAACACCACGGCGTTGTCATCCCGAATGACAGCGCTCAACCGGATACGGTCTGGGTTAAATTCAACACGCAGGACTGGTCCGGTGCTCCATCTGGCTATGATGCCCGCTTCATCGGCGAAAAAGGCGAAGATCATGTTCACATGACCGGGCTTCGTTGCGGCGATTATTATCTGTATGCAGCGGGATTGGATACAAGCGGGCCATATGTAGTTCGCGGCGGATCAAAATTTTCGACAGAGCAAAATGAAGGCGAGATTGAAGTAGACATCTCGGTCGTCGAATGAACAGAAAATGGGCGGAATATTATATCGGTTCCCCTCCCATATTTCTCCAAAATTCACGCCATCTATAGAATCATTAACGTATAATGATTGATGAAAATGAAAAAATTGGCAACAAACCTGATAATTGGGGTATTTATTGCCTTTTTCATCATTGGATGCAGTAAAAACGATTTATTGAATCCGGATGGTTCGGTTAAAGTAGAAGGAAATATCAAATTAAAAGTGCAAATCAGTCACCATAGCTGGAATGTACCTTATACACATATTTACCTGAAAAAGAGTGTTACGGAGTTTCCGGGCAGGGATTCCACGATCTACGAATATGCCACGCAGGCAGATAGTGATGGAAATGCGACTTTCATAAAACTTTATCCCGGCAATTATTATTTGTTTGCCACAGGCTACGACTATTATTACGGCGCCTGGGTTCGTGGTCAATCTGCAGCAGTGTTGAATTCATCCACGCTGACAGATCAAACGGCTCAGGTTAACTTGCAGGTAAGTGAATAAGAAGAAAATTACGATATGAGAAAATACTTATATGCCTGGGCTTTAATTTTGCTCTCTTTTGGATCCTGTACTTATGATCAACAGGTCGATCCTCTGAAAGGATCAGGTTATCCTAAGGAGGTGGGTAAGATTATTGTTAATAAATGTGCGACTGCAGGATGCCACAATTCATTAAGCCGGGCCAATGCAGGCGGACTTGAATTTACAACATGGGAAAAAATGTTTGAGGGTGGCAGGAACGGCAGCAGTGTAATTCCCTATTGTCTGGATTACAGCTACCTGCTCTATTTTATCAATACGGATTCCACCCGTGGACCTGTACTCCTGCCAACGATGCCGCAGGGAGAAAC